>CALMIR010000140.1 GCA_937864265.1 uncultured Saprospirales bacterium
GCTAAATTGTGGAAATGTAACCAATTTGTCCTCTTTTGAGTGCTTTTTGTGCTGGGCTAGCGGGGCTGAATCGGGGCAACAAATATAACACTCCTCTGAAGTGGAGAGGCTCTAGCAACCCATTCCCATCCATTTCAATTTCCAAAAGTAAGGTCAAGCAATTTGATGACGAGTGTCCGTTTATGTCGCCCTTCTAGGGGTTTTGCTATGCGTATGTTGGGTATTATAAGAATGCCACCGCTTCGCGGTTCGAGCATGGAGATGCCTGCCAAGTGTCGGTGTGACTTTGGGCTCACGCCGACACTAAAAGCCTTTGTGGTTTTAATAAGCATTGCTTTTTGAACCACACAGGAATAGGGCATAACAAAAAAGGGAAAAAAGCAGTGCGCTCATTTCCCTTTTTTGTTGTGCCTAAGCAAGTTATCACTCGCTCACATCGTCTTCTGCGATCATTTTTCTAGCCATTTCCAGAATGGTGGTGTCTTTTAATTGAACGATTCCCCCATTAGGGCCAGGGGTAAT
Organism: uncultured Saprospirales bacterium; assembly: GCA_937864265.1. GTDB lineage: Bacteria > Bacteroidota > Bacteroidia > Chitinophagales > Saprospiraceae > CALMIR01. The sequence continues at coordinate 523 of CALMIR010000140.1, forward strand.
GTGTTTGCCCGTAATATCGCCTTCGTCGTATTTACTGGCGCCAAAATAATTGCGAACCGTTTGTTCGCTAATGTTAAGCTCTTGGGCGATGCGGCTTACGCTACCTGTGGGCAATTTGTGTTTGATTTCCCGCAATTCATCGAAAGTTATATTCATAGACGTAAAAATTTTGATGAATAATAAACTCAGCAAACAATATAGTTTCTTTTCTCGGAAAAAGCAAAAAAAAAAATTACTTCGCAAAAAATAAATGAAGCAATTGATCAATGTATTACATTAGTTGTTTCAAAAGCTGCTACGTGAATATTCAAGCTAGCCCCCAATTGATAAAATGCTTTTTTCCACGCCTCATCTTGTGCGTTCCAATTTTTCGCAAGCATACTTTGAGCAAGCAGGCTAACGTAACAGTTTTGGCTTTTCCACAAGTCGAGTTGGATGCCCAATTTATAGAACACTTTTAGTATAGTAACTAAGTTTTTCAGTGTTTCATCGCTGGTATTTTCCAGGCTCATGCCCTGAATTTCCCTAAATATACGTTCGCTAACAATCAGGCGAAATCCGGCCTCATCGCTTAGCTTGATGTTCCAGTGCTGAAATTCGCTCATCAAGCGTTTTAGCTCTCGGAGGTTTAAGTTGCCGTTTTCAAAACACTTCCTTATATCTTGGTTGACGACAAATTCGGCGGCGTCCAGGTAAAAATCTGGAATAGGAATTTCGCTGAGCTGAATACCGGTCATCAGTTGATAATTGTCGTTGTAGATATCGCGAAAGGCATTTTCGGCTTGTTGGAAGCTGTTCTTGGCAATTTGGTGCAAAATTTTTTGCTTTTCGTCTTTGAAAAGGTGATCAATATTGAAGGTACTACCCCCAAAATAGGTTTGTATTTTTTCGATCACCCCACCGAGGTTGGTACTTTTAAAAGCTTGCAGCGCATCAGTTGCCATTTCATTGAACTTTTCCAGCGGCATATCGGTGGAAATATGCCCGAAAATATGGTGTTGCCCCAGATACAATACGGCAAAACTGAAATGTTTTTCGGATAAGGTGGTTTTGGATTTTACCGTCGTACGGCCAATGGCGAGTTTTTGAATGCCTGCTGATAGGCGATGGAAGACTTCGCTATCGGTATGGTAATTGAACAGATCAGTGTAGTCGCTGTGCGTTTCGAAAATAGAAGAAACGGCATAGTGCATCCCTACCCGGGTTAGATCTACTCGGGAGGGCGCTACATATTTGTTGTAGCTCTTAGCGCCATTTTGGTAAACGTTGCTGGGCGCTTTTTCCAGGAGCTTGACAAATTGATCATGCAAATCCAATTCAGCTACTTGTTGCGCGTAATAGATGGCGCGGTTGGCGTATTGCAGAATTTGGTTGGTCTCGATGCCGGAAATTTCATCAAAAAACCAGCCACAACTCGTAAACATTAGAATGGCGTGCCGCTGCATTTCCATCAAGCGCATCAAAGTAGTCACCTCTTCTTTGTTGAGTGCTCTTTTAGAATGGCGATCAACAAATGCCTGGATGTTTTCTTCTGAGCGGCTAAGCACCACATGGATATAGTCATTTCTGGCCGCCCACACATCTTGCAGGTATTTGGAGCCTATGCGCTCATAAACGGGGATCAGCTCATCTCTCAGCCAATTGAGCGCTTCTCGCAAAGGCGCGCGCCAGGCCTGATTCCAACCGGGACGACCTCCTGTATTGCAGCCACAGTTGGAGCGCCATCTTTCTACCCCGTGCACACAACTCCAGGAACTGTTTTCGTGTATTTTGACTTCGTATTCCGGGGGGTAAAGTTCCAGAAATTCGCCATAATTAGTTACCCTGGCTGTTTCAGAGGATTCAATAAAATGAAGGCAAGAGGCCAGCGCCATTTCACCATAGCGGTGGTGGTGGCCATAACTCTCGCCGTCCGTAGCGATGTGTACCAACTGTGGTTCCTCATTGTTACTAAAGGTGGAAAGCAAACGCCCAGCAAAAGAGCGCCCATTGTTGAGCAGACCTTCAAATGCAACGCCCTGGGAGACGTTGCCATCGTAGAAAAACAAGGAAATGCTTTTGCCGGAAGGCAATTGACAGCGATAGGCCCGACGGGGGTCGATACTGCCCGGGGTAAGTTCCATCCATTTGTCTTCCCCTATTTTTCGAACAGCTTGTGCCTGGCGAGGGGCTAAAATAGTGAAGCGTATATCATTTTCGGCCAGCACTTCTAACGTTTCCGTATCAACGGCTGTTTCGGCCAGCCAAATGCCCTCAGGATGGCGCCCAAAGCGGTATTTGAAGTCGCTAATGCCCCATTTGACCTGGGTGACTTTATCGCGGAGGTTAGCCAAGGGCATGATTATGTGGCTGTGTACTTGAGCTATCGCAGAGCCATGTCCGTTGAAACGCGATTGGCTCATTTGATCCGCTTTGAGAATCTTCTGGTAAGTTTCAGGATCCTCTACTTCCAACCAAGAAAGTAGGGTGGGGCCCAAATTAAAGCTGATGTGGGCATAATTATTAACAATATCAACAATGTCTTTTTCTTCGTTCAAAATACGAGCCGCTGCATTTGGGGCGTAGCATTCAAAGTTGATACGGTCGTTCCAGTCGTGAAAAGGGGCGGCAGTGTTTTGTTTCTCAACGACTTCCAGCCAGGCATTCTCGCGGGGTGGTTGATAAAAATGCCCGTGAATGCATATGAATTTTTTGGACGAATCCATGTTTTTGTGCTTTGATCAGGAGGCAAGTTGCAAATTAAGTGTAGAAAATACAATAAGTGTGGAAAAAAAATGTGTTTTTCGAAAGAATAATAAGGGTGATACGTCCTGAAAATCGCAATAAATACGCTCATTTTTTGGAGCTATAAGATAATCAGAAGCTTAAGTTTTGGAAAATTATTGTGGATGTTTTCCGCATCATAACCAAATGAAAAGGCTACTTTTGCAAAAAATTTTATCCCTATGCGTAAACTGATTTTCCTGTTTTTACTAACTGGCGTATTCTCTTGCAACAATGTTGCTAAGTACAAAGACGCTATCAACGGCTTGGCCACTGATTGGGATGCTACAACTGCCACAGTAAGCGGCTTGATTGAAAAAATTACAGCCGTTCAAACTCAGGCCAAAGACCTGATGACCAGCATGAATCCAAGTGAAGAAGCGGCTGCTGCGATGAACGAACAGCAAACAGCTACCCTGAATGATCTGAAACAAGGTTTACAAGCCAACCTGGGTACTCTGGGTGAAATGTCAAAAACAGCTTTCGAATTCGTTAGCAAATGGCAGTCAGAGGGCGAAAAATTAACTGCCCTGAAAGATGGTTTGGCTGCTGGAAAATTGCCGAAAGACGTACAAGCTACTATTGACTCGCTGAAAGCCACAGCAGAAGAAGGTAAATCTAAAGTAGGTGAATGGGAAGGTGGCCTGGAAAATACGCAGGATATGGTACAAAAGGCCGCAGCTGCTTATCAGCAATTGATGGCTTCAATCGTTGCCCCTGCGACTTCTTCTAAGTAAGGCAGCGCGTAATAACTGGCCAAGAAGGTTTGTCAAAAAGTCCGGTCGTGATTTCATCGCAGCCGGACTTTTTGCGATCATCCATTTCGATCAATTGCGACATCAACCAATTGCTGCTGTGCGCGTTTTCTATACGGATAATTGGCTGATAAAGGGCTTATTAAGCCTTACTGTTATCCCTTTTAAGCAAAAAAATTACAATTTCAATTTGGTCTATTTGGACTAGTCAGTTATAACCCGGATTCATGGATGCACCACAAAAAAACAAACTAGACCTGTACCTGTTGCGTCGGGTGCTTGGTCTGGCCAGCCCCTACAAACTGACTTTCACGCTGGCAGCCGTCCTGGCAGTAGTATTGGCACCTTTAGCGACCCTCCGGCCTTATCTGGTAAAAATCATGGTGGACGACTACATTTTTGCCAATGACCTGTCGGGGCTGACCTATATGGCGCTGTTGTTGACCCTATTGCTTTTTCTGGAATCCGCGCTTCGTTATGTCTTTATTTATTCGACTAATTTATTGGGGCAATGCGTGGTGCGCGATCTTAGGGTTCGGGTTTTTCGGCACATCACTGGGCTGCGCTTGTCTTATTTCGACAAAACACCCATCGGCACTTCAACAACGCGCACCATCAATGATATAGAAGCCATTAACACCGTTTTTTCACAAGGCTCTATTACCATTATCGCCGATTTACTGACCGTCGTCACGGTGTTGGTCGTGATGTTTATCACCAGCTGGAAGCTGACGCTCATCAGCCTAACCACGATGCCTTTGTTGATTGTAGCGAGTTATATTTTCAAAGAAAAAGTAAAGGTTTCCTTCCAGCAGGTGCGCGCCGAAATATCGCGTATGAATGCCTTTTTACAGGAACGCATTTCGGGTATGCGGGTGGTGCAGATTTTTAATGCAGAAAAACAGGAAATGGAACGGTTCAAGAAGATCAACCGGGAATATACCAAGGCCAATTTGGACTCCATCCTATATTATGCGGTGTTTTTTCCGGTGGTTGAAATCATCGCTGCCTTTTCGCTGGGCTTGATGGTTTGGTGGGGTGCGCAGGACGCGCTACAGGCAGGTGGAGTCACATTGGGTGCTTTGGTGGCGTTTCCGATATATCTGGATATGTTGTTTCGGCCCATCCGTACCGTTGCCAACAACTTCAATACCCTCCAAATGGGCTTGGTCGCCTCCGAGCGGGTTTTTAGCGTTTTGGACCTGAACGATCGGATTGAGAACGGCGGTCAATTCAAAAAGGACAAATTGGAAGGAAGCGTTGTTTTTGACCAGGTTTACTTTGCCTATAACGAGGAAGAATTTGTGCTAAAGAACGTGAGTTTCGATATTTCACCCGGGGAAACCCTCGCTATTGTCGGGAGCACAGGATCTGGAAAAACCACCATCATCAACCTGATCAATCGCTTTTACGATATTCAAAAAGGGAGCATTCAGTTGGATGGACACGACCTGAGGGAATATGAATTGGAGGCGCTGCGCAATCGAATTGCGATTGTATTGCAAGATGTATTTCTTTTTTCAGGGTCTGTATTTGAAAATATTACCTTGCGCGATAACCGGTTTTCCCGTGAAGAAGTCATCCAAGCCGCTAAAATGATCGGTGCCCATGAGTTTATTGAAAAACTGCCAGGTGGCTACGATTACAAAGTGATGGAACGCGGCGCTACCTTGTCAATGGGGCAACGCCAACTCATTTCTTTTGTACGGGCACTGGTTTTTGATCCGGATATCCTCATACTGGACGAAGCGACTTCTTCTATCGACCCCGAAACGGAGTCTGTTATTCAATATGCCATCGAAAAGCTCATTGCGAAACGCACTTCTATCATCATCGCTCACCGACTCTCTACCATTCGCCATGCCAACAATATACTGGTGTTGCACAAAGGCGAAGTACAGGAGTTTGGCACCCATGACGAACTCCTGCAAATGGAGGATGGGCGTTACAAGCAATTGTACGAAATGCAGTTTCTGCAAATAGCAGGGGAGGATTAGGTTTCTAGTTTTCCTGCCCTGTCCGGGCGACTGAAAGGCGGGTGGTTTCAAGTTGACCTGTCCTGAAATACGAAAAGAGAGGACTGGCAGGTTTTAACTTCATTTGAAGCCAGGATAAAACTCAATCTCCCTCTTCAGGAGGTGGATGGCGATTCACCTCCAGCAATTCCTTTCTCATGCGAATGAGTGTTGCTCGATTGAGTTGAAGGGCTTCGATGGTAGCGCGTCCGACAGCGGTTAAGCCTAGCATCTTGGTAAATTCGTTATCCCAAATCGGGCGAAATCTTAGGCCCTGCCATGGTTCAACCCAAGTTAGTGCATGACTTCTTCCAGTGTTGTATTTCGGATGATGGCCAGTTTTTTCAGCAGGCGAATGCGCTTGATGCTGTATTTTTCATAGGTTTCGGTCAGCGCACTCAATTCTGCGTATTCCGTTACCCCCAAACTACCGGCCTCCATTTTTTGATCCAATTGCTGGAGGCGTTGCCATTTTTTGTTGGGAAAACCTTTGTTGATTTTTTCCAATAAAGTCATTTCTTTTTTAGAAGGAGTTGATTTTTTACTTTGCTTGGCCCGCATTTTATTCATGGCAGCAATAAACTTTTCGTATTCATCAACATCCAGTTAAGCGGCATTCTTGACCAGTTCTGAGAAAGACATAATTGAATGTGTTGTTATTCTAATAAGGTCTGCTAATGGATGAAAAGTTCCCGTATAAAGCTACCCCAATGATAGCACAAAGCCAATGGCTGTGAACGCGAAAAGAACAATCCAATCAGGCTATCTTTTCGCGTTTACAGCGATTTTTTTTTGGTTCTTTGACAATTATTGTGATTTGAAGCAAAAGACTTTTCCCACAAAAATTGTCAAAGAACGGTTTTTTACTTCACCAACGTAAAAGGCTTGGTGGCTACTCCTTGGGGTGTACTGAGCCGGAGCAGGTAGTTGCCGGCTGGATAATGATCCATCGAAAACTCAAAGCGATCTCGTTGTACCTTTTCCCTTTCCCGCACTTCCAACACCTGGCCATTCATATCGGCCAAAATCAGCAGAACGGTTTCCGGCTGATCCAAAACAACCTCAGCACTGAGGCGATCAGTTACTGGATTGGGGAACAATTGCAAGCTGGATGCCTCTAGTATATCCTGAGTGGTAACGGGGGCCATATTGATGCGCATGCGCAGCACGGCTGAATTTTCCGGGCCAAAGCCGCCCAAGCTCCATTCGTCGGCAAAAACCACCGTTGAAATCTGGAAATAGTCCACATCATCGTCAAAGGCATGGAAGATGACATTATCCTGATCGACATAAGATGCCACTAAAAAGTAACGAGCGCCAGCTTCCAGTGCAATTGGATTGCCGTCGAGGTTCACTAATTCGGTATTGAGCAGTTCGAAGTTTTCATCGCCATTTACGAATGCGTAGCTGCCAAAGCCCACCAAATCAAGTGATTCATTGGAACTGGTTTCAAAACCCGCAAAATTGGCTGGAATATTGTCTTTGACCTTGTACATCAAAAAAGTCACTTCGCTGCCCGCTAATGGGCCGTCTGAGGAATTTTTTGCTGCTGCAAAAGTAATAGTGGAAGCGGTGAAATTGTTCCCCGCATTGGGGCTCATGAGGTACATATTGCCCACCTGATAATCGCCGCCAACGGAAGGCCGAAAAGCAATGTCCAGATCATCTTCCTTCGCAAACAAATTACTGGTGACCCGGAAGGCTTCCCTTCGGGCATTATCGGTAGGGTTAAAATCTGCATCGTCCAGTGAATAGACATCGTAGCGCAAGGCATAGTCGCCTGTATTGAGTTCGGGCGCATACAATTTTTCTATTTGGAGGGTGGAATCCTTGGTCAGTGCCGGAAAAGTTTCCACGACGATACTATCGACATAAATGGCCGTATTGCTACTATTTAGAATACTTATTTTCAGCACCAGGTTGGAAATCGGTTGATCGCCCAAATTGGTAACATCAGCAGAAAAACCGAAAGAATCGGTAGCTACCTGGCTAACTGGCTGGGCAAAACTAGCGGGCGGATAAAAAATATCGCCCAAAACCCATTCTTTCTGGGGTGGCGTAATCAGCTGTACATCGTCTATCAGCCAGTAATAGTAGCGACCATCCCAAGTGAAGCGAATTTTAACGTCGGCCTCATTGGCGGCGACTTCGGAAATGTCGATGATTTCGACATCATTGGGGTTGGTGCTGTTGTTTTCCACTACCCGGCGATTGATGGGATAATCTGTCCAGGACTGGCCGCCATCACTGGAAACCTCTACCAGCGTAGCTACCGCATTGGCATTTGAGCGGGCGTATTGGTTGAATTTTAAATAAACGATGGGGTGTTCGCTGCAATCGATAGAGGGGGAGGTTAAAGTGCCAACGGTAGTGCCTGGAAAGGGGCCACCGCCTACTGTAGTACCACCGCTGTCGTAAACATCAGAGTTATACATGGCTACCCCATTGGCCACTGATGGCGATTCGATCGGGTCGCCACCCCAATAAAGGGCTTCGACCAATTCGCCTGCTACTTCTGCCACATCTGCCTGGCCGTCAGCCGACCATTGCCAAATGGCGCCTTCGGGTTCTCCTGCTCCAATTTCCCAGGTTTCAGGAATACCGCCATCGAATTGTTCTTCAAAAATAATGAAGGGTTGAGCGCCAATAGATGCAAAAAATCCAATGGCAAAAAGAAGGGTAAGTACATTTTTTTTCATAAAAGAGAGATTATGTAACGCAGAAAAATTAAGTTCCCGATTTGTCCTTATCCTAGCGGACTAAACGGTTCATTTCAAGTGTGTCCGCTAGGATAAGGACTTTGATAAATCGGGAAGCTATTTTTTGCACACTGCAAATCAGAAAAATTAAGTTCCCGATTTGTCCTTATCCTAGCGGACTAAACGGTTCATTTCAAGTGTGTCCGCTAGGATAAGGACTTTGATAAATCGGGAAGCTATTTTTTGCACACTGCAAATCAGAAAAATTAAGTTCCCGATTTGTCCTTATCCTAGCGGACTAAACGGTTCATTTCAAGTGTGTCCGCTAGGATAAGGACTTTGATAAATCGGGAAGCTATTTTTTGCACACTACTATGCTGAAAAAGAAGAACCACAACCGCAAGTTTCATTGGCGTTGGGGTTGTTAAAAGAAAAGCCACGGTTATTCAGCCCGTCTTCCCAATCGATTTCCATACCAAGTAGATAAATGGCATGGGATTTTTCCATGAATATTTTGAGGCCTTGAATTTCAAAAATATCGTCTTTCTCTTTCAGTTGGTCAAACCCCAAAACATAGGAGAATCCAGAGCATCCACCACCCTTAACGCCCACGCGCAAACCATGATCATCCGGCAGATTGATTTCGTTTTTAATACGGATCAATTCCTGCATGGCGGTAGTAGTAATGGATAGGGGCGCCTTAATCTCTAAACTTGTTTCAACACTCATGCGTTCATTGTTTTTGTAAAAACCAATAAAAAGAAAGCTAAATGAAGTTAAGGAACGCAGAAAAATTAACTCCACGATTTTGTCCTTATCCTAGCGGACTAAACGGTTCATTTCAACTGTGTCCGCTAGGGTAAGGACTTTGATCAATCGGGAAGCCATTTTTTGCGCACTACTAATTAGAATATTGGAAATTCAACAAATCAAACAGTTGGGGTATTGTTTTGGTTTGAATGGTATCAATATTCTTGAAAAGTAGTAGTTTCACGGGCTAAAAATAGAAAAATATGCCGACCTGGTTAACTGTATTGTTGGAAATCATTAAGGTCACGGTACCTGGCTTGATTGTTTTTCTGACGGCTTATTATGTATTGAAAACGTATCTGGAAAAACAATACCAGATGAAAGCCTTGCAATTAAAACGCGATCAGGTCAAAAACAGCTTGCCTTTAAAGCTTCAGGCCTACGAGCGCTTGTCGCTTTTTTGTGAAAGGATCACGATTCCTAACCTTTTGCTCCGCATACGTCCGGAAGGGAAAACGGCTGCCGAGCTGCGCCTGACCCTGCTGTTGGCGGTTCAGCAAGAATACGAACACAACATCACACAGCAAGTCTATATTTCCAACCAATTGTGGGAAATTGTGAAAATGGCCCGCGATGAAGCGGTCAATACCATTACATTGGTGGGCGAAAAGGTGGATCCCAAAACAGATGGCAGGGTACTCGCCGAAGCGCTGCTGCAATTTGTGGGTAGCCGGGAAGCGCTAGCGGTAGATACAGCCCTACAAGCCATCAAGAAGGAAGCTGCATTGGTTTTATAGGGCGTTATTCTATCCAAGGGGGCGATTTTCGATACTCTTGCAAGAGGGATTGACGCCAGGAGCTAAGCGCTACCGTATCTTTGGGGATGTCTATGGCCAGCACATCTGCAATTTCGTACGTCTGTTTTTGATTGTTCCAACGATACTTGATTTTTACATTGGCTTTATCCTTGGTGCCGTCGTCGTTGTAATCCCTGATAGGGTATTCGATGTGGGTATAAATTAGATCGGGAACTGTGCCACTCGGCGGGCTCGATTGGGCAACAAAAAAACCAAAAAAGCTATTGATTTCCTGGTATTTTCCGTTCACTTTTTTGTAAACAACCCCATTGCAACCGCCCGATCCGCAGTTGTCCGAAGATTGTACCTCCAAAAAAAAGAAGTCGTCTTGCTCGCCAGATTTGTCCAATTGGACAAACTGTATTTCGCAATAGGCGCAAGGGTCAGCTTCTGAATCGGCGACAAAACACAATTTTAGTTGAACAGACAAGCTGCAAAGCCAGTTCTGGTGCTGCCCCCAGGCTTGGTTAGCAGTATTTACCCAAACAAGAACGGCAAAAATAAACTTCCACATGATTCCAACTTCTACTTCTTCAATTGGGGGGCGAATGTACGCAAATGTAACAAAAAATAAAGTTCCCATCCACAGGCTTCTAGGGTTTTCTTATAAAAACAGTACGCTACAAGGAACAGAAACTTTGATGCCCCGCTTGAGGGCTGGGCTTAAAGCTAGGCTTTTCCCGCCCGGATGATCCGGTCGGGCAGGTAGGGCACTGAGGTGTGATTACCTGCCCCATTCCGATCCCACTGTTAGCGGGATCGGGTGGCCAAGCTTAGCTACCCACCATCCATTAAACCTTTTTGCACCCACACGGTCTAAGTCGGCAAATAACTATTGCAAACAAAAATTGAATCTGACTTATGAAAACATGTAATTTGTTGAAAGGCGTATTAGCGCTGGGGTTTGTCCTGGCTTTTGTTGCACTTACACCACAAAGCGTTCAAGCACAAGTGGCCGACAAGAAAGAAGACGTGCGCGATCGCCGCGAAGATCAGCGCGATCGGGCAGAAAATGTGAGAGACCGCAAAGAAAATAAACACGATCGGGCAGAGGACGTGCGTGATCGCCGCGAAGATGTAAGAGATGCCCAACACCAGGGCGGGGCTTTGGATAAAATAGAAGATGTACACGATCGCCGCGAGGATCGCCGCGACAGGGCAGAGGATGTGAGAGATAGAAAAGAAAACAAGCGCGACCGCAAGGAAAACCGCAGAGATCGGCGGGAAGATGTGATTGATAAGAATAATTGAGGAGTTAGGTAGGATATACCGGCACTTCAATGGCTAAAACGCTATTTGTGTCGGTATAACCTTCATCCAATGACCACCCCAAAAGGCTTAATAAGGCAAACCCAATGGAGTTAGCGACTCCATGCATGGAATACATAAAAGGGATCGTGAGCCATTGTGCATGATGATGAAAGCGCCAACTGTACAGTATCGCCAGCATCATTCCAAAAATCAAAGCCAGGCTACCCGATATGAAACAACATTTAGCCAGCACGGAGCGGGTTTTTAGTGCATGTGAACCTTGATGTAAAGCGATTATTATACCGACGATTCCCAAAATCGAGGCTGAAATAATTTCTAACCAAAAAGTAAGCGCAAGTTGCGTAAGTGTGATACCGGCAGCAACGCCAACAACGCCTATTACATGAGCGTATGCCAATCGGTTGAGAGGCAGTTTTTGCATCAGCAACCCCAAAATGATACCCAACACAAAACCTGCATAATGGAAATGAATCGCTGTCAATAGAACGATGATTGGGTTAAAGCCAAGCGGTTGTAAGGCCAATCGATCAGCAAGTGCCCAAACTGTAGCAATGGGGATACTCCCAAAAGCCACTTTGATCGAAAAGGGGATAGTTGCTTGTTGAAAAATTTTCAAGAACAAATAAACACTCAAAGTCAAATAGGGTATAGCAAAAACGAGTATGGGCAGCTTGAAGGCAAACGCATAGTTGCTGTAAAAACAGACAGCCGCTACCCAAAAGGCTTGGAAGGGTTTATGTTGGGTTTTTAAAGCAGGAAAATGCTGTGAAACTATTTTCCAGGAGAGTGGCAGTAGCAGCAGCGGGCAAAATAATAGGATAAAATAGAGGTACGTTGGGGCTATCGTTGACGAGAAATCCCCTGCTGTAAAAAGAATAACTAATGCCAGAATCCCCAGTAATAAGTGAAAAGCAATAGAGGGAAGCCGGTGCAGTGTCTCCATAAAAGGGATATTTTAACGATGTTCTTCTAACCATTTTCGCATTGAATTGCCCGCATCTCTGGCAAATCGCCGTTGAAATTTTCTTGTAAGCGGAAGGCATATTTTGGCGAGCCAGTAGTTCGGTTTGCTGAAGGCCTTCAGCACGAAATACACTTGATGGTCTTTATCTATGGTCACTCCAAAAAACTCTTCTCCTTTTTCCACATGATCGCTTAGGGTGCCATAGGCAAACCCAAACAAATCAGGTTGATCCACCAAATATACAATGCGGCAGCTATTTTTCCACCAAAGCCCAAATAGCTTGAAGAAAACCAGTACCTCTCTGCCTACTTGTATGCCGGGTTGCTGAGGAAAAATTTCGACCCATCCATTTTTGAATTGAGCCCAATTGACGAGTGCATTTTTGGCCTTATGAAAATCGCTAGGTTGACTTCCTATTAGAAACTGATATCTGTCGTGGTTATATCCTTTCGGAAAATCGCCTTTGGTGGCACCTATCTCCGGGTAGGAAAATTTGGCTTGGGATCGATTTTGTAAATAGGAAACAAGGAAACTATGAGTTGGAAAAGCAAGTGAAACTCTCATGAAGTCGCATTTTTAATAAAACAATTGAACTTTCAGAAAGTTTTGAAAATTAATAAATGTGTGATGGCAAGAAATAGAATGTATTGTTTAGATGTCAGATGAAGCCCTTACTACTCCATTTGTAGCATTTTAGATTTTGAACAAGCTCTTAAGAGCGAGGGTTTTCGATTTTTTGAAGCCACATCTCATCAATACTCAATCACCGTCGTATCCTTTTTTTCCACAGCTTCCAACAGCGATTTCAAGCTATTTTGGTTTTGATTGTTGAGATGGATTTCGGCGGCTGCTTCCTCCAAATTGCCGGATAGGTTAAACCCATCTACCAGGTTGGACTTAAAACCAGATAGGACTTTGAGCGCTTGCAGATCACCCATCAGCGCAAACAACTGCCCGGCTGTAAGCGCCTGAAAATTGCGCTGCCCGCTGTTTTTAAAGCCTACCTGCCCGTTGGCTATTTGATCCAACAAGTCGGCCTTACTGGAAACATAGACCACATTATTTTTGAAAAGAATTTGTCCGACAACGGAAAAAGACTCCGATTCACCGTTCAGGCTGTCTTTTGGTGCATTTCTGGAAAACTCAAACAATTGGTATCGACCGTCCCCTATTTTTTCCACATTTCCCCGCGTTGCTTCCTGCTCAAATACATTTTTCAAAGCACTTTTATCTTTCAAGGTCATGGCTAGCAATGTGCCTGTGTTCTGTGGTTGATCGCCCTCGGGATACAGGCCAAAAAACATCTCCCCATCCAGCGCCTTGAGCAATTGATCGGTAGAGAGGTTGAAGCTTTGTAGTGCTTGTTCGGCAAAACCTTGGCTGTATTTTTCAATCAGCAACTGATTGACCCCATTGAGGTTGAGGGATGCGGTACCCGCAATTGCCGGTTGTTGAGCGGGGACTAGCTTGCTAAAGTCAGTCTTGGCCTTCTTATTGAAAAGAATGCTAAGGTCATTTTTGATTTTTTTAGACAGCTCAAAAGAAGCTTCGCTTTTCACCAATCCTTCCTCGAAAGTGAGGTAGTGGATGAAGCCATTTTCTTTTAAATCTGCTTCGGAAAAGCCTAAAAACTTGGATAGCTCGGTGGCACCGCCTTCCTGAAGGAGCATATCTGCCGAAATCCACTGGACGATGTCGTGATCGCCTTTGTTCAGGGCTTTGCGCAGAGATTTAATTTGGGCAGCAGATTGCTTTTTCAGGCTTTCCGTATAGGTTTTCAAACGCTCCTGTGCATCGCCATTTTCCACGGCACCAATAATCAATACCTCGTCATTCCAGGCAATGGCGCTTTTTTTTCCAGGCTGGGCGTAACTGTATATTTCCTGACTGGCAGGATTTACAGTGAAATTGGCTTCCCGAAGCAGCGCTTCCAAAAGCGCGACGTCTTTTACAGCAAAAGTGAACGCCATCAAAGGATCGTCCTGCTCATTTTGATCCAGTGCGATAAAAGCATTTTTTTCCAGATCTAAGCCGGATGCGGCTGGATTCAGCAATATTTTCTCGAGCACAGGATTGTTGTTGTGGGCTTCTTCCAACAGATTCCGGAAACCTTCCGTATTTTTTAGGCTTTCCCAATCTGCTTTTTCCATGAGCTTGCTCAGGTTTAGCACATTCACCATGGTGGCTTGGCCGGATACTTGGGACAAGGCTTCGTTCTCACTGGAGAGCTTGGTATCCGATTGGCAGGAAGCCAAGAGCAGCCCTAAAAGCAGGTAAAGCAAAAAAAGGTAAGTGATTCGGCTGCTGAATATAGATTGCAAAACTATGCAACTGGGTGTAAAAAAGGGTGACTTCATATCAGGTATGATTTTATAGGGATCAAACCTAGCTTTTTCTACCCCAGCATTCCATTTACTTGGATTAAATGCCCCTTTTTTTAGATGTACTATGCTTGTTTTGAAGGCTCATCCTCTCCCTCCTGCGTCCTTTTGACATAATAGTAAGCCTCGATTTGTGCTCGAACGGCCATATCAGATTCATCCTCTCGATACTGATTGAGCGAATCCTTATCGATGATCCGGGCTTTGACATTATCTGAAAGCTGGATAACGATGAAATCCTTGATTTGATTTTTCAATTGCTCATCGTAAATGGGGAAAGCGGTTTCGATGCGATAACTCAAATTCCGCACCATCCAGTCGGCAGAGGACAAGTAGATCAGCTCTTCGCCATCGTGATGAAAAATGAAAATGCGGGAGTGTTCCAGGTAACGATCGACAATACTAATGGCAGAAATATTTTCACTGAAGCCTTCCAAGCCGGGTACCAGGCAGCAAATGCCCCGGATAATGAGTTGTATTTTGACACCAGCACGGGAAGCCTGATACAATTTTTCGATCATATCCTCATCCTGGAGGCTATTCATCTTCAAGGTGATTTCCGCCCTTTTGCCCAATTTGGCCTGTTCGATTTCAAAATCGATGAGCTTTTCCAGTCCGGTTCGCAAGTTGAATTGGCCGACCAACAGGTGGTCAAAGCCTTGCTCTGGTATTTTGACAGTTTCTAAAAAAGAAAATATGCGGCTGACTTCATGGACGATTCGCGGATCGGCGGTGAACAAACCCATGTCGTCATAAATTTTAGCGGTTTCTTCGTGGAAATTGCCAGTTGATAAATAACTGTAAAGCCGCTGTTGCCCATCTTCTATGCGCCTCACCAAAGCGAGTTTGGCGTGTACCTTTACCCCTGGAAAACTATAATGCACATTTACCCCAGCCTGTTCCAATTTTTCACCCCACCTCAGATTGGCTTCCTCGTCGAAACGAGCTTTTACCTCGATAAACACGGTCACTTGCTTTCCAGCCTTAACGGCCTCCATCAAGGCTTGCATGATTTGCGACTTTCTGGCCACCCGATAATGCACGATTTTGATATGGGTAACGTGGGGGTCGCGAGCAGCATGTTCAAAAAATCGCACAACAGCATCGTAGCGATGGAAGGGGAAATGAATCAAATGGTCTTTGCGCTGTATTTGCTGGAATATATCGCTGGCGGCTTCTAATGCCGTGAAAGGCATAGGGGGCTGAGGTGGATTTTTGAGGTGTTGCCACCCAAAATCAGGGAATTTGAAAAAATCGAAATTATTGTGGTAACGCCCTTCCTGCAATAGGTCGTATTTATCCAAGTCAAAAGCTTCCTTTAAAAAGTCGAGCAGTTCGGCGGGCATCTCCCGGTCATATACAAAGCGGGATGCTGGACCTACCTGCCTTTTGGTCAGGCTGGTTTTGATTTTCTGGATCAAATCGCCCGAGAATTCATCATCAATGTATAATTCGGCATCGCGGGTGAGCTTGATGGAAAAAGTATCTTTGATGCTATAACCCGGAAACATCCAGGATACACTGTGGCGGACGATATCATCCAGCATAATGAGGTCGTGCCGATCGCTGCTGGAAGGCAATTCTATAAAGCGGGGCAAATGATCGGAAGGTATTTTTACGATCGCGTATTCGTCAGCAGGGTTATTGCTTTCTTTGCTATGCAGCCAAACCGTTAAATAGAGGGCCGCATTATTGAGAAAAGGGCGAATTTTGTTTTTAACCAGCAAAACAGGTTGCACGAATGGCAACATGTGGTCTTTGAAATAATTTTCTACGAAAGTTTTCTGCGTATCATTCAAATCTAGGCGACGCAGTAGGTTGATGTTGTACTGCTTCAGCTCTGGGATGATCTCCTCTTCAAAAATGCGGCTGAACTCTTTTTGCTGGCGGTCAACCATGCGCTGAATATCCCGTACGATTTGCTTGGGCGAAATGTGCAGCTCCTTCTTGGTTTTTTTACTCACCCTAAGCAGGCTTCGGTGATTGGCCATGCGCACTCGGAAAAACTCATCGAGGTTGGAGGAATAAATCGCCAAAAATTTCAAGCGCTCAAAAAGGGGCACATTTGGGTCTTTGGCTTCCTGTAATACGCGGTAATTGAACGAAAGCCAGCTGATGTCCCGCTGAATAATCGGGAAATTGTTTTCGGAATACTGCAATAGTTTCCCCGTATTGAAAACAGGGACGTTTTTCTTGTTTTTTGTTTTATTGAGTGCTGCTGTTCTGGTCATATTCCGTAATACTAAGGTCCTTAAAACAAGCTCAATTGCCCTTCCTGGTTATTATTGGAGGAAATATTGGGACCGCGCGTCCGCACATGGGGCAATTGGATCTGACTGACCTGCCAAAGATAAGCAGAAAGTTGAGGGGCTAAAATATTATCTGGTTCGTGCGTAAAAAAATAGGCGCTTTCCAGCCCATTGTCGTACCATTCCTTCAAGCGCTGCGCCCATTCGTCTATTCGTTCAAAGTCAGTTTTATCGAGGCCATTGCCCACAAAACGGATCATGGTTTGGGGCGCGCTGATACCCATATGCAATACATCGCGCCGACCGGCAACATCCGTTATGACTGCTACACGTTGGTATTGCTGCAAGAGCGCTAAAAATTGCTCCCGCGCTGCGGCTGTCTCAAACCAAGTGCTGTGCCGAACCTCGACAGCCAAAGGAATTTCTGACGGAAAACCTTGTAAAAACTGGGTCAATAGCTCTATTTTATCCAGACTAAAATGCGGTGGCAGCTGAATAAAACAGCATCCCAGTTTTTCCCGCAACAGCGCAATCACTTCGCAAAAAAGGGGCACCTGCCCCGTGCCCAATCCCAGGTTACGGCTATGGCTGATGCTTTGCGGAATTTTTGGACAAAACCTGAAGTCTGATGGCGATTCGCTGTACCATTTCTGCACCGTATCGCTGCTTGGTATGGCATAGTGGGTGGTATTCAGCTCAATGGTGTTGAACTGTCGGGTATAATGTTTTAGATAATCCTTGCTTTTTGCATCGCTGGGGTAAACGCTGCCTACCCATTCTTTCATACTCCAGCCCGTGCAGCCAATGTACAACTTGGGGGCTGTGCTAGTTCCTAGCTTTTGGCTGAGAAACAGTTGGGTCGATTCTGCGTCAACAGGAAGCCGAAAATCGACATTTTGGAGGTGATTTAACTTTCCAAACTTCATATCATAAAAGTACAATCTTTATCGGCAAATGTTCGTTTGTGTGAAATGCTCACCCCAGTTTCCCATTTTTTTATGGGCAATTTTGCGATCTGATGGCTATTTTATTTTCAAATACAGTGAATAACCTTATCTTACATCTTAAAAGCCAAACACATATGAGATACATTCCAATTCTACTTATCGCCGTGCTTCCTTATTTACCCGATTTTGCATACAGTCAATGCAGTGGGCTTATTGTGGAGGATAAAGTGTTCAATGGCACCCATTATTTGCGAACCAGTTCTCAAACTCTGGTTGTACGCGGCAATTATACCTACAGTATTGAATTATTTACGGATGAAAAGGGCGTCATGGCGCGGGTTTTTTCAAAAGCCGGGGTGGAATTCAATCAGGATGATGAAGTCATTTTTATGGATGAAAACTTGGTGCGCAAGACCTACCGTTTTGTAGAGTTGGGAGAAATGAGCACCGTTGGGGGATCGCCCACCTATCAGAATGTTTTGCAACTGGATCTAGCTACGATCCAGTGGTTTGCCGGGGCACTCATCAATACGATTTACATCAAAAACAACATCAACAATGAGATGCGCAAATTCACCATCAATGAAAGCCGACAGACGGAGTTCAAGCAGTTGACGCAGTGTTTCAACCAGCGCTTGAACAAAGAGATGGTCAACGATACGGAACTGACCGATAATGTGATTAACACAACGCCTTCCGTTGCTGCCCCAACAACCAAACCCAGTGCCAGCAATGTCAGCAACAAAGAAAATACCACATCAGGAAGCAGCCCTTCCGACCCCAATAAAGATGCCGATGTCATTGCCCTGCGCAAAGAATTGGAATCGGTCAAAGCGCAGATCAGACAGGAAATAGAAGCTGAAAAACAAAAAGGCGCTCAAATCAAATCGAGGCTACAGGAAGAACTGACCCAAGCCCAATCCAATGCCGCCGACCAGAAGAAAAAAATGGCGGATGAAGTACTAGAAGCGCGTCAAAAAGCAGATCAGGAAATCGCATCGACTCGCCAGCAAATGGCAGAAGAGATCAAGTTATCTAAAGAGAAGGCCGATACGGAGTTGGAAAAGCTGACCATTAGCGTGACGGAAGCTCGGCAAAAAGCTGCGGAAGCCATCCAAAAAGCCCAATTGGAATCGGCTGAGGAAGTGGCAGCCGCTAGGAAGCTTGCCGCCGAGGAAATCAAGCAAATTCGGGAAAAAATTGAATTGGCCAAGTTGGAATACGCCGACGAGGTCGCTTCTGCCCGGGAAAACTCCACACGAGAACTCCAGCGCATTCGCGAAGAAACGGCTCAGGCCATCCAGAACGCTCGCTCAACAGCAGAACAAGAGCGCGATAAAACCACGGAAGAAGTCGTTGTCACTAAAAAAACAGCCTCTGAGGAAATATTGCGGATTAAAGAGGAGAGCGCCCAAGAGGTGGCCAAAGTAAAAGAAAACGCTGTTTTGGAAAAAGAACGTATCGCCTTGGATGTAGCGGAATCCAGGCGTAAGGCATCAGAAGAAAAAGCTTTGTTGCAGGAAAACAACGTTGGCGAAATAGCCCTTTTGCGCGAAAATGCAGCCAAAGAAAAAGAAACCATTGCCCTCGAAGTGGCGGCAGCCAGAAAGCGGGCTGCCGATGAAATCACTGCTATCAATCAGGGGGTTGTAGCAGAAAAAGAAAGTGCCCAAAAAGAAATTGCTTCTACCAGAGAAACATCCGCTTCAGAAGTGGCCACTGCCAGAGAAAAAGCGGCTCAAACCATCAAGGAAATTTCTGAGCAGGAAGCTCAAAAAATAACAGAAGCCCGCCAAAAAGCGGATACGGAGAAAGCAACCATCGCCAATGAAATAACAGTTGCCCGCCAAAAAGCAGCCGACGAACTGACGCGTATTCAACAAGAGCTTCAACAAGCCGTTGCCGAGGCCAATAAAAAGAAAGAAAGCATCCAAAGTGAATCGGCTCAGGAAGTCATAGCGGCCAAAGACCGGGCCAAAACGGAAATTGAAAATGCCCGAAGTACAGCTAACCAGCAAGTACAAGAAGCCCAAAAAAATGCCACCTCAGCTAAAGAAACGTATGCTACGGACGTAGCCATTGCTCAAAATTCTGCATCTGAGCGCATCAAGCAAATACAGGAAGAAGCTGCTAAAACCATTGCCGAAGCTAAATCCAAAGAAGCTGAAATCAAAAATGTTTCAGCGACAGAAGTAGCTGATGCCCGGGAACGAGCTGCCAGCGAAATCACGGCCATTCGTGAACGCACGGCTACAGAGGTATCCCAAGCCCGCCAAAACGCCGAATTGGCCAAACAAACAGCTGCGGAAGAAGTGGCCAGCGCCAAAAAGAACGCCGCCGAAGAAGTGGCTCGCATCAAGACGGAGGAAGCCGAAGCCGTACGCTTAGCCAGAGAAAGCAGTGCTGAAGAACGCCAACGCCTTGCTTCAGAAGTAGCGGCATCTAAAGAAAAAGCAGCTCAGGAAGTCGCCTTGGCCAGCGAACAGGCGGCCACGGAAATCAAAAACATCCGCTCCAAAGCGGCTGAAGAAAAAGAACGGCTAGCACTGGAGGTCCTGAAAGTCAGAGAAGAATCGGCAGAAGCCGTTGCCAAAGCCAAAGAAATGGCTGCCCAGGAAGTGGCTTCTACGCAAAAACAGGCCGCCAATGCCATCAACGAGGCCAAAGTCAATGCCGACGCCAGAAAGGCAGAATTGGCCGAGCAGGTAAGGGTTGCAGAGCAGGCGGCCCGCGAGCAGATTGCCCAAACCAGAACAACCGCCCAGCAAGAAGTCGAAACAGCGCGCAAAGAAGCCGCAGAGAAAAAAGCCCAATACCTCAAGGAAACAGAAGATGCGCGCGTCGCCTCTGCCAATGAAATTACAACCGCTAAAAAAGAAGCTTCCGATGCAGTATATGAAGCCCGCCAACAGGCCGTGCAGCAAATCACCAAAGTGAAAGAAGAAACAGCGGTTAAAATCGCAGAAGAAAAACAAAAATTCGATACAGCCAAAATGGAAATGGATCGCCAATTGGCGCAGCAACGTCAGCAACTGGAGGCAGGTCAAACCGAGAAAGCGGCCCTCCAAAAACAATTGGATGAGCTGAATGCCAAAATCAAAGAAGCAGAAGAAAAGCTGAAAAAGGACAATTGATAGCAATAAAGGGGAATCCCCCTTTTACAATACCTCTGCTACGACAAAAATGCTGCCTCCAATGAAGATCAAATCATCGGGGGCAGCTTGGCGTTTGGCGGCATGCAAAGCATTCCGAACGCTGGCATAAGCCCGCCCTTTTAACCGATACACTTGAGCGGTGGCCATCAATTCTGAGGCATCCATGCCGCGTGGGATGTTGGCCTTTGCAAAATAATACCGCGCAGCCTTTGGCAAAAGTTGCAATACCTTGTCTGGCTTTTTATCATTGACAACCCCTATCACAAAGTGAAGCCGTCGATGGGGAATTTGTTGCAGGGCGGCAACCACATGGGCAATTCCTGCTTCGTTGTGGGCACTGTCGCATAGCACCATCGGTTCCGATTGCAATACCTGCCAACGCCCCTGCAATTTGGTCAACGCCACCAAATTTTCCAATCCTTCCCGAATGTGCTGCTCGGCAATAGAAAATCGAGGCGGTAAGGCACGAATGGCCTGTAAGCTGGTCAACAAATTCTCTGCCTGGTAGGGGCCTTTGGCGTTGATCGACAATTGGGCAAACAGGCGTTGATCGTTTTGGTATATATCAAAAATAGCATGCTGAGGCGTTTCGGCCACTTTTTCCGCTCGCAAAATCTGATCGGCAAACGAGATGGGTGCTTCCATTTGCCGGGCTTTATCTGTAAAAACAGCTTGGGTTTCCGCCTGGGTTTTGCCTATGACTACGGGGATGCCCTTTTTGATGATGCCAGCTTTTTCACCCGCTATTTCAGGCAGAGTTTCCCCCAAAAAAGCTTGATGATCATAACTAATATTGGTGATGACGCTCAGTACAGGGCTTATAATATTGGTGGAATCCAGGCGACCGCCCAAGCCCGTTTCAATAACTGCTAGGTCTATTTTTTCGTGGGCAAAATAAGCGAAAGCCATGGCGACCGAAAGTTCGAAATAGGAAGGTTGGATGGCTTCAAAGTCGGCTCGATATCGTTGCACAAAGTCCACTACGAAATCCTTATCGATCCAAACGCCGTTGATTTTGATGCGTTCGCGGTAATCTTTGTAATGCGGCGAGGTGTATAGCCCGGTTTTGTACCCGGCAGCTTGCAACATGGCGGCTATAAAATGAGAAGTAGAACCCTTTCCATTGGTGCCTGCTATGTGAATAGAGGGAAATTTTCGCTCAGGATAGTCGGTCAGTTCCGCCAGTTTCCAACTGTTGTCCAAGTTGTTTTTAAATGCCTTGGGGCCAATGCGCTGGAACATCGGCAATTGGTGGAACAACCAGGCCAGCGTTTCCTTGTAATTTGATCTCGATTTCATAAGTGGAAAATGAGGCCGAAAGTTAGGCATTTTTACACCTTGAGTAGTGTGCAAAATTACTTACCGACTCATAAAGATTCCTCCCTTAGCGGACGGAACCGTTTAGCCCTTTATTGGAAGGACAAATCGGGAAATTTATTTTACTGCCTTATTTATGGCTGCAAGTGCAGTTCAAATACCTGAACAGTGGCTTGTTGAGAAAAAGTCTTTTCTTTCAGGTTGGTGGCTGTTGCTTCGACGGTAGTGTCATCGATTTTCAAGGCTGCAAAAGGCAGAAAAGAAAGCAACAGCAACAGGCATTGACCTGCTATGGCGACGCGCATGGTATTTTTTGGGATACGGCTTTCGTTCATGGTCTGTTTGTTGTGTTTCTATTGAAACGCAAGCAAACCCCTGGCGTCACGCAAGCGGCTTGAGCTTAGGAAATTTTTAACGCAAGTGTGAAGGTTTTTTTAATCCTCATGCCCAAAAGGATGGCGTTGCAACCATTCCTGTTTGGGTTCTAGCTGATGGACGAAGTAGGGCAAAAAGAAATTGATGAGCTTATTCCTGGACTTGAGGTACAGATACATATCCTTTGGAACTGCACCCATAGAGCTTTTGATTTCCAAGGCGGTACGCTCAAATATGATTTGACGGGCATTCAAGTCTAGCCCCGTTTTGACCATATCGTAGAGCATATTGAGGTAAAGCTGGTAGTCGTTGTTGTACTGGTGGTCGAAACCGATGCAATGGGCTTCCAGGTCATTGCCGTTTTGCAGACTGGTTAAAAAGCCAATTAGTTCTTCCTTTAAAAAGTAGGCATGGATGCGAAAATGCTGGGGAAAGGCGCGTTGCATATTGAGCAAGTAATTGGGATGTAGGGTCACCATACTGAAATCGGCGCCTGAAACTACTTTCCGGTGCAAGGCGTACAGCTTTTCAGACCATTGTTCCACTTCACTGCCCGCCAGCGTATGCCGAACGATAGCATCACCTTTTTTAATAGCCCTGCGCACCCTGACGCGGTATTTTGAGGTCATAGCGGCCAAGTAATCGTCAAAATTTTTCCATTCCTTTGGCAGCGACAGCACCATATTGGGCTGAAAGCGCAACTCGTGGTAGCCTTTGGAAAGAAAAACCTTTTCCGGATGTTCTTCATGGCGGTAAAAATCTTTGAGCAGCACACCCATCACGCGCCAACCATTCTGCCGCAGCAGCTTACAGGTTTTATCCAAAGCCTGTTCTATCCAACTAAATTGTTGTTCGGAAGGGTTATTGTTCGAAAAATAAAAAGCGTGCTCTCCCGTAAACTGGGTTGCACCGCATACCAATAAGTGGTAATTGATTTTTTTGGCAAAAAAGGTCTTTAAGTTGTGCCAGCTTTTTGCCCAAAAAGAACCTTGAGGCACCTGTTGCAAGCTCTGAATTTGCTCATAAGCCCGGAAGGTGATCAACTGACAAGCCGCTACGCCTATCGCTTTGCCTTCCTGAAAAAACAGCAAATAAGCAAACTTCATGTCTGTAGGCGGGTCCAGTTCAAACGTCTGTAAATACCTGCGGCTCAGCATCATTTGCTGGGTATCCTGTAGTACTTCTTCCCAAGCATTGGGCAAGTCATAGGCAGAATGAAAAAGCGCAAATTGTATATTTTGTCCTAGAACGTGCAGCGGAAATTCCATGTTGGTTTTCTGAATCACTTCGACCGACTCAAGAGGCCTGTTCCATCTAAAACGGTGGGTGAGGGTGTTGAAAGTGCAATTTTGTAGTGTTGGTTCAGAAACATTCGCTCTCATGAAGTGGAAACTTTTCTGCTTTTTTCAGCAGGGTATAAATAAAGGACTTGATATATTTCACCTGAAACATTATTTCACCTAAAATGGTTGAATGGGGCGATTTAAGTTATTGTTAATTGTAAGCCCCCCGATCTGGCCATTCTTTTTCGGGCTTTTGGGCGGTATATCCCCATTTATTCGGCTGTTTTTACCGCCCATTTTCTGATTTCTTCCCAGGCGTAGTGCTCGTCCTTCCACCCCAAATACTCCATCACGCCTAAGCCTTTGTAATACAGAAACCAGTTTTCAACGATGTATTTCGCTCCGTCAAATTCGATGCTAAAAGTGGTGAAATCTTTTGCTCGGATCACTTGTTGGGTGCTATCAGCCGGAATGGCGATGATTTTGGAATCGATTTCCCCCTCATCTTTTAGCAATAAAACGGCAATGGGAATCGCTTCTACCACAGACCCGGTTGGCTGCGCTTCTCCTATGACCAAAATATCGAGGGCATCGCCATCACCGCCCCGCTCGGGATCCATATAGGTAGAAGGGATGAAGCCATAATTGCCGGGGTAGGGGAGGAAGTCTATAACCCGATCCTGGCCATCAACCTGGTCGTTGAGAAATTGATGCGATTGCTTGTCATATTCTATTTTATGGTTGGTGCCAGCAGGTATTTCAACGACCACTTGGATGCCATTTTCAGTAAAGGTCGGCAATTGTTGGTAATCTTTAACAGCGGTATTGGTATTGTATTGCTTGCAGGAGAACAGGCCAAGCAGGATCCAAAAAAGAAAAGCGAAGCGCATTTTTTTCCCTCAAAGGTAATACGCTTATCGAATAATTGCTCATTTCGATCGATGGCTTTAGGGCAAATGAACACAAAAGCTTAAATTTGAGGTCGTTTCTGATCAAAAACTTATTTTATGCGTAAATACCTATTTGCTTTGATGATTGCTGTTGCATGTAGCACTATGGCTTGCGACAATCACCCACAACCGAATCAAGACGCTTTCTCCTTTAGTGGAACGGTGTCAACCAACAACGCTGCCACCAGTCGAAAAAAACTGGATATTCAACCTTTCCAGGCATTCGGACTTGCCATCCATGCCAACGTCTGGCTCATCCCATCCGATAACTTTGGGGTAGAGGTAGAAGGCTCAGAGCGGGATATTCAGCAACTTTCTACGGCTGTAAAAGACGGCAAATGGACCATTAAATTCAAGGAGAAGAACAGGCGCCATGATAAGATGGACATTTACATCAGCCTACCTGAATTGGAGGCTGCTTCCATAAGCGGTTCTGGTAATGTGACCTCCCAAGGTACTTTTTCAGGATTGGACGATGTGAATTTGTCTATTTCTGGTTCTGGCAATATGGCCTTAGAAATGCATGCCAAGGCAGTAAAAGCAAGTATTTCTGGTTCTGGCAATATCGAATTGTCCGGCAGCGCGGATGACCTGAACATCAGTATTTCTGGTTCGGGCGATACCAAATGTGCTTCCTGTAACACCAAAAATTGCAATATCAGCATTGCTGGTTCTGGTAGCTGTTGGGTGGACGCTTCCCAATCGCTGAATGTCAGGATTGCTGGTTCAGGTGATGTCTATTACAAGGGAAGCCCGCAAATTGAATCTAAAATTGCCGGATCAGGCAAAGTCGTCAAAGGGTAGCGCCTGATTTTGTAATTGCCGTTTTAGGCATATAATCCTCACCACATTACGCCTGTGCTGAGGATTTTTTTTTACATTTGCTGGTGCAACCCATTCCTGATATGATGAAAGCTGAAAAGCCAAAAGTATTTAAAATTGGCATCGCTATGGCCGGTGCCGTATCTGCTGGAGCCTATACAGCCGGAGTAATGGATTATATCCTCGAAACGCTTTCCAAGTGGGAAAAGGCCAAAGAAAAGAATAAAAAAGTACTGGAAGAATATGGTGCCGGGCATCCGGACTACGATGCATCCATCCCAATGCACGATGTGATTATTGAAGTCATTGGTGGCGCATCGGCAGGAGGTATGACTTCCGCTATTGCTTCTTTGTCCTTGTTTGAAGGCATTCGCCCGATCAATCCCGAAAATGAAGAAAGGAAGGACAACAAATTATACGATTGTTGGGTCAATCTGAATGACGAGCAAGGTACGCCCACGCTGGAGCAGATGCTGGAGAACGACGATATTTTCGATGACGATGGGGTGAGTTCTATTTTGAACTCAAAGCCGGTGGAACAAATTGCCATGCGGGCCTTGAATCTGGATCGTATTTCGATGCTGCCCGATTATATCTCGAAAAATCTGGAAGTTATTTTGACCATTACCAGCCTGCGGGGGATTCCGTTGGCCATCAATTTTTTTGATCAGGACAAGGACGAACCTGTTGAGTCGAGAGAAGACATACTCGCCCATGCGGCACACCGGATGAATCTCCACAAGGGCATTGCTCACTTTCGGGTCATGGATCGGGTAGAAGCTGTTCCCGACCACATCATTCCTTTCAATCCGCGTAATGAACAAGATCGCCAATTGCTGGTAAATTGTGCCATTGCTACGGGGGCCTTTCCCATTGGATTGAAGCCCAGGTATCTGGAGGGCACAAAAAACCATTATATCAAATCCATGGCGCAGCGGATGTTTCAACCTCCTTACAGTGGTGATTACGATATGAGTGGCTGGCAAAACAGCATCAATATCGTAGCCAAAGAAGAGGATGATGTGTTCAATTTTATTGCAGTGGATGGGGGGGCAGTAAACAATGAGCCATTCGGAGAGGTCATTAGGGCCTTAGAAGAAAAATGCCAGCATGATGGCTCGGATTATGCGGTGATTATGATTGATCCTTTCCCGAATTTTGAGACAGAAGAAGCTACAGAACCCAATAGTAATCCCAAACTAGCGGAGTTGATACCTGCATTCTTTGGAGCAGTGAGGAGTCAAGCCTTGATGAAAGAGAGCGATTTAGTACGCGGTTTATCCAGTGATTACACGCGTCGGATGGTTTTCCCTTCCCGGAAAAAAGACGATGATCCCGATACAAAAGATCCTTATCCCATCTCCTGTGGTTCGCTGGACGGATTTGGCGGTTTTTTTTCCAAAGATTTCAGAGAACACGATTTTTTCCTGGGGCGAAAAAATGCCCAGAGCTTTTTGCGCAACTACTTCTGTATCCCTAAAGGAAAAGCCCAGCACGTAGAGGCTTTTAGCGATTGGACGGAAGATGACCCCCGGTATAAGCGTTTTTACAGCGCCGCAGTGAATGGCTACCCCATTATTCCCGACCTTTCTTATGATCCAGAGCAATACGGGGACAATGCCTTGAAAGTGCCCGAACGCAGACGCATTCCAGATAAAGCACTTTTTAACTTGGAAAAACCCTTGAAAAAACGCCTGACAGAGGTGCTCATCAATATCAATAAATTCGATACGCCAGAGCCGACCAAAGAGCAGCGTAAGCTGGAAAAAGAGGTCGAAAAAATACTGCGCAAGCACTACAAGACCTCTACTGCCAAGCAACTGCGTTCAGACTTGTTGGGCTACTTTTTTCAATTGCTTTGGAAATACTACGGGGCCAGCCAAGTGGCAGGCATCCTGACCAAACAGGCTTTGAAATACATCATCACCGATTTCAAAAAAAGGGGCTTATTGGAAGAGGGCGAAAGCTAGACGCTGGTGATTCGAGGAAGTCAGGACGATCCCACTGAAGCGTAGGCGGGCGAATGGCGGATAAAATAAAACAGTCGGGGCAGAAATATGAAATCGACAATATCCCTACCTATTCGGCAGTTATGTAAAGCAGAAAAATTAAGTTCCCGAATTTGTCCTTACCCTAGCGGGCTAAGCGGTTCATTTAAAGTGTGTCCGCTAGGGTAAGGACTTTGATAAATTGGGAAGTAATTTTTTGCACAATACCCAGCAGAAAAATTAAGTTCCCGAATTTGTCCTTACCCTAGCGGGCTAAGCGGTTCATTTAAAGTGTGTCCGCTAGGGTAAGGACTTTGATAAATTGGGAAGTAATTTTTTGCACAATACAATGTATGAAGCATTCTGGCTTAGTTCAAAAGCAGTTATGAAATCACTGACGTATCTTTTTTTATTGTTTGCCTTTTCAGCAGGGGCGCAAAGTAGTTTTTACTACGGAGTAGAACTTTTTCCCAATGTTACCCATCGGCGTTTGGTCGCGCAGAGTGTTTTCAACGAAGACCAATACCAAGCTTTGGAAGCTATGGAGCAGGCACGGTTTGCCTACGGGGCAGGTATCGTATTCAATTGGCAAGGGCAAAAGGCGGGCTTTTTGACCGGGATTCGCGCTTCCGACCTCGGTTATCAAACGATAAAATTGGCTGTGGAAGCCGATGATCCGGCACCACAAGGCGCTACGCAAAAATTCGATAGTTACCGCCACTACTACCTGGAATTCCCGGCAGAGCTTCAGTTTTTTCAGCAGGTCAATGAGAAAAACCGATTCTTGATGATGATGGGTCTTGCTTTTAGTTACAACTTGGGCAATGCGCGAAGAACAACCTATTTGCTGGGCGATACCCGGGAAACGCAAAGCACCAATTTGGGAAAAGACAATTTTGGAAATTTCAACACGGGCTTTCAGGCCGGCATGGGTTGGGAGCGGCAGTTGGGGCAATCGACCTTATTATTCGTGCAGCCTACTTTCCAGTTTTGGATGAAAACCCTTTACATCGAAACGGAGATCAATCGCAATTTATACACAATCGGTGTAAGGGCAGGCGTGAAATTTGCTTCTTAAGCAAAATGCATTAACTTTGTAAGCTGATTCACGTAACCCATGAATTCAAAGTCACCAGCTCTTTTTAACAATCCCTCGGAACTCCTGAGCCAATTGCGTCAAGGCAATCAGGAAGCGCTGGGTTATTTGTATGAAAAGTACAGCGGTGCGCTACTTGCCGTTATCCTGCGAAAAATTCCGGCCAAAGAAATGGCGGAAGAAGTCCTTCAGGATGTTTTTGTCAAAATATGGCAAAAAATTGATCAATACGACGAAAATAAGGGGAAATTGTTCACTTGGATGATGCAAATTACCAGGAATACAACCATTGATGCCCTTCGCTCCGGATATTTTAAAGCGGCTCAGAAAACCGATTCGAGTGAAACTATCGTAGATAAGGACATACTGGGACAAACGACAGCAAAAGTAGATGATGTTGGCTTGAAAAAGGTGATACACCTCCTGGAAGAAAGCCATCAGGTGCTAATAGACTACATCTACTTTCAGGATTACACCTATAGTGAGACCAGTGAAGCGCTGAATATGCCGATCGGTACGGTGAAAACCCGTATGCGGCAGGCCATATTGCGTTTGCGCCAAATTTTACAAAACGAGACATTTTTGTTGTTCATTTTTTGGCTTTGTCAATAGCATGGCATTGTGGATATAAAAGCATACATATCATCTGGCATCTTGGAGCAGTACGTACTGGATAAGCTCCCGGAATCCCAACGACTCGAAGTCGAAGGGATGGCTCGTGCTTATCCCGAAGTTCAGGCTGAAATCGATGCGATCGAGACAGCCCTAGAAAGCTATGCCCTGAGCCAAGCCGTAACGCCATCGGATGATTTATTGGACAAAATCCAATCCAGGCTTACGCCAAAAACACCCGCTAAAACGCTTCCCGTTGCTTCCAAGTTACCCCTTATTTTAGGGGCTATCATCGGGTTGCTGTTGATGGGTGCTATTTATTACCTGTACACCAGCGGGAATAAAGAAAAAGCAGCGAAAACCGCCTTACTGGAGCAATTGCTGCAACAAGAAATCGAATGCGATGAGGTGGCTCAGGAAAACAGAAGACTCTTGGAGCAACTCAATATCCTACGCGATCCAAGTAATCAGACCATCATCATGCGGGGCACTCCTCTCTCGCCGAAAGCCGTAGCTTCCGTTTACTGGAACCAGGAAAAACAAACGGCTTATCTGGATGTCATCGAGCTGCCTGAACACGACCAGGAAAAACAATACCAGCTCTGGGCTATTGTAGATACTGGGCCACAAAGCTTAGGCGTTTTTGACCTTCCGGCAGCAGATACCATTGTATTCAATACCCTCGAATTTGTCGATAATCCCGCTGCATTTGCGGTCACACTGGAGCCGCGCGGCGGTTCAGTAGGGCCTACCCTAGATGCGATGTATGTGCTGGGTAGTAGAGGGGAGTAAAGTTTCTGGTTTTTTACCCGGCTGATCCCGCGAAAAACGCGGGAAAAGACGGGCAAGTTTCAGGCCGCGCTACGACGAAGGCGTGGTTTCAAGCTACCCTTGCCACAGCACTTCCTCTACCCCCCGTTGATGCCCGATCCAGCGCGCCAATACAAACAAGTAATCCGATAAGCGATTCAAATAGCGGATGAGTATGGGTTCGACCAGGCTCGATGCGGCCAAGGCCACCACCAGCCTTTCAGCTCGGCGACACACACAGCGCGCTACATGACAGGTAGAAACGGCCACATGACCACCCGGCAGGATGAAATTTTTCAATTGAGGTAAATCCGCTTCCATCCCATCAATGGCTTGCTCCAAAGCAGCGATGTTTTCCTCCGAAATGCCCGGAACGGCCATTTTTTTATCAGGATCGGAAGCCAGATTGGCACCCAATGCAAAAAGGCGATTTTGGATGTCGTACAACAAAGCCCTTGCTGCTTCCTCAGTTTCGGTCAACTGGTCGCGGAGCAAGCCCAGGAAAGCATTGAGCTCATCTACCGTGCCGTAGGCATCGATGCGCAGGTGGTGTTTGGGCAGGCGTTTGCCGCCAAATAAGCCCGTCTCGCCCAGATCGCCCGTTTTGGTGTATATTTTGAAGGCCATGTTTAGTGCCGATTTTGGTGCAAGGCAAAATAAAGTTTTTTTCTAAAGCTGAGGTTGCTGCATCGTAATACAATGAATGCCTCCGCCGCCAAAATTGACAGCTAGTGCATCTATCATTATTATCCGCCGATCAGGAAACACAGTTTCCAAAATACTTCTTACTTTTTCGTCGCGGGCTTTGACGGCATCATCTAGGCCAGGGCGCCAGAATTTTTGCGCAAGCACCACTTCATTGGCAATCAGGAAATTGAGGTAGCTGGCAGCAGCGATAACCTGTACTTCTCTTCCTTGAGGAAACTGGAATCCGCCTTCATAATCCAAGCTGCTGATGTAGGCATAAACGGCATCACCTGGTTTCATTTTTCCCAGAATCGTTTGTGGTAAAGGTACCCGAATAATGTGAAAAGGTCGCCCATCTTGGTCAGTTGCCTTTTTCAGTATGGCATAGTTTTCTTCCATCCGGCGATGATTTTCCTGGGCAATGGGATCATCTAAATCAGCAGCGTCCACTTCCGCCAGCAGTAGGGTGGAGTCATTTACAAAGCGGGCATATTCATCAATATGGCCATTGGTAGTGATTACCGTAAAGGCTGGACTGCCATCTTTAAGGACAAGAGGCCCCCGAAATGTGTGGTCATCCTCGTGCAGGCCTTCTTTGAGCCATATTACTTTTTTAATACCCAGTAACCTTTTAAATTCGCTTTCCATGTCTTTAAGCGACATTGTAGGGTTGCGACCCTGTTCTACTTTTTCGCTTAGCACCAATACCCCTTCTCCATTGACCTCTCGATTGCCGCCTTCGCTAATCATGTTGCTCGATATAAGCGGCAATCCGATCCAGTGGGCAATCTGTTCGTCGTACCTTTCCAAACGGCGCGTGTAGGCGTCCATCTCCCCAATAGGGGTATAACCCCAGGCATTAAAGTTGAAATCTACAACAGCAGGTTGGCCGTTTTCCAATTCAACAAAATTGGGACCCATATCGCGAACCCAGAATTCTTCCGATGGCAAGATTTTTATTTCCAACAGACCCGACTTTAACAGGGAGTCGGGAATATTTTTCCTAGCTTTGATGTACAAGTCCTTGTTTGCAGTGGTCAAAATTACTTTATTATGAGGAATGAGCGCAGCAATGATTTGTATAGTGACTGCTTCATTAGAATATCCGTCCAGGTGGTCATTTGGCGGCCATATCAGCCAAACAGCCGACAGCGGGTCATATTCTGCTGGCTGTCGAGCAACCGGATTAGAGATGCGTGTATTCAACGTCGAATGGCAGGCATTGAAAAATAGCAATATCAACCATATTGCCAAGCCTTTTTTGGTGAAAAGGATTAAGTGTATTGCATAACCAATGCTGCTGCAAATTACATCCTTGAACAAATGGGTTTTGGTATTCATATTTGGATAAATTGAATGGTAAGCAAAAGTAAGAAAAATTGGAAAGGGGTGTTTGAAGATAATTTATTTAGCAGAAAGGTGCTTTCGTAGATTACAGATTATCTTTCGTTGATTAGTTATTTTTCAACACAACCCCGAGCGTTATTTCAGTACCATTAGGTAAAAAAATCAATTAAAATTATGAAAATTTGGTACTGTTTACCCCGTAAAAAAGCATGCATCGCCTTAATGCTGCTGGCCTTTGCCCTGAACCTAGAGGCGCAGGAAAAAGCCGAAAAAAAAATACAAGGTAGCTACCCGGGATTGAGCCTCGATCTGGTGCTTCTCGACTTGAAAATTGGCTACGGACTGGAATTCAAATACGACCTGAAGGACATACAAGGCATACGTATTTCTAAAAGTATCCCCAAATTACCCCTCAGTGAAGCCATGACCAAGCTTTTGGAGGGCACAGGCCTTTATTTCGACATTGAGCCGCCCAATAAAATCACCTTGTCGAAAATACCGATTGAAAAACCCGACATTAAAGGGTCGAGGTTTCAGCCCACAGCATTCGACTTGACGGTAACGGGCATCGTGAAAGACGGAACGAGTGGTGAAAGCCTGCCTTTTGCCAATGTGCTGGTAGAGGGGAGTACAGTGGGGGCCACTACGAATGTGGACGGCTGGTTCACTTTGTTTGAGGTGCCTTCTGATACGGTATTGTTGCAAATCAGTTATATTGGCTACACCACCCAATATTTTCGATTAAAACCGGGTATGGATTTCAGCAATTTATCCATCCGATTGTTGGCCAGCGGGCAGGTATTGCAAGAGGTGACGGTGGTATCGGCCAAGAAGGAACAAATGATGAAAGCCTCCACGGGTATCAGCCAGATTTCCGTAGCACCCGCCCAATTGAAAGCGCTGCCCAGTTTGGGAGAAAAAGACATTTTCCGCTCCTTACAATTATTGCCAGGTGTGAGCGGATCGAACGAAGGCTCATCGGGCTTGTATGTACGGGGCGGTACCCCCGATCAAAATTTGGTACTTTTCGACGGCTTCACGGTATATCATGTGGATCACCTCTTTGGGTTTTTCAGTGCATTCAACAGCAATGCCATCAAAGACGTACAGTTGTACAAAGGCGGCTTTGAGGCCAAATACGGCGGTCGCCTTTCCAGCGTGGTGGACATTACGGGTAAGGATGGAAATACAGAGCAATTCAATATTGGCGGCGGCATAAGCCTGTTGAGTGTGAATGCCTTTGCCGAAATTCCCTTTGCAAAAGGGAAAGGCAGCATACTGCTCACAGGCCGCCGCTCTTTCCAGAGTGGTTTTTACAATAACTTGCTCGAATTTTCAGACGGCGACAATGAAACGGAAGAACCAGACGGGGAATCCGAAACAGAAACATTCATGCCTCCTTTTGCCAATACCTCCACACAGCCCGAATCGTGGTTTTATGACCTGAACGGGAAAGTAACCTGGCGCAGTAACAGGGACGTTTTTTCCCTGAGTTTTTACAACGGCAAAGACAACCTCGATAACAGCCGATATTCTGACGAGAACACCTTTGGCGGCGGCGGTCCTTTTGGCGGTGGTGGCGGCGGCTTGGATTTGAACTTCCAGTTGGATGTACTCGATTTATCGGATTGGGGCAATACGGGTTCTGCCTTGAAATGGAGCCGCCGATGGAACGACAAGCTGTACAGCAATGCGTTGGTTTCGTATTCCAATTATTTCAGCCACCGCACGCGCGGCATCAACAGCGTCATCGAGCGCGATACCACCACCACCGAGCAGCGTTCGGGTACCGTAGAAGACAACAACCTGCGCGACTACTCCGCCAAGTGGGATTGGGAATGGAAGCCTGCTTTGGGGCATCAAATTGGCTTTGGTGTATTTGGCACCGCCTTCGACATCAAGTACGATTATGTGCAAAACGATACCACCACCGTTTTATCCCGCGACGATCAGGGCCTGTTGGGTGGCGCTTACCTGCAAAGCAAGTCCACTTTCTTCGAAAAGTTGATTCTGATGCCGGGCTTGAGGTTCAGTTATTTTGAACCCACTGGCAAAACGTATATCGAGCCACGCCTGCAATTTCAATACCTGGCCAGCGATCGCATCAAGCTAAAGGCTGCTACGGGCCGATTTTATCAGTTTGCCAACCGCATTATACGCGAAGACGTGGCGCAGGGAAGCCGCGACTTTTGGGTATTGGCCGATGGCAATAATGTTCCTGTGGGGCAATCGGATCATTTCATAGCCGGCCTGAGTTATGAAACCGACCAATACCTTTTTGATGTGGAAGGCTACTACAAAATATTGGACAACATTACGGAGTACTCTACCCGATTTGTGCTAAATGGCTTCGGGCCGGGTGCCAGCCTGGATTTTGAGGAAAATTTTTACAACGGTACGGGCATAGCCAAAGGCATAGAATGGCTGGCACAAAAAAAAGCCGGCAAAATAACGGGTTGGGTAAGTTACACCCTGGGGCAGGTGACGCACCAATTCGATGTATATGGCGCAGATGCCTTTCCGGCAGCACACGATGTGACCCACGAGCTGAAAATCGTGGGCATGTATCAAGTGGGTAAGTGGTCTTTTGGCGGTACTTTTATTTACGCTACGGGCAAGCCTTACACGGCCCCGTTGGGTGCTTATACCGTAGCATTGCTGGATGGCAACACCACCGATCATTTTGCGGTAAGCAATAAAAATGCCCTACGCCTGCCCGATTACCACCGGCTCGACTTGTCGGTCAATCGCGATTTTGACCGATTTTGGGGCGGCCAAGCCTCTATGGGCTTGTCTTTGTTTAACCTGTATGGCAGACAAAACACCTGGTACAAGGAATACGAAGTAGTGGACGGGGTGATACTCGAAACCGATGTGAACTTCCTCGGATTTACCCCCAGCCTTTATTTCAATTGGAGTTTGAAATGATTCACTCATGCTTTTTCAAAAAACAAAAACAACCGAACATGAAAAAATATCTCTTTTTAATTCCGGCGTTATGGCTGTTTTGGGCCTGCGAAGAGGAGGCGACACCGCAAACCATTGACGAACTTACAGTTGAAGCCTTTTTGTATGCAGGGCAAACCCTGGACAGTGTGAAATTTTGGAAAATCATCCCTTTTGATGCCACAGAAGCTCCGGCTTACCCAAATGACCTGGTACCTGTTGTGGTGGATGAAAACGGTCAGGCTTACCCCCTGCAACTCATGGGCGAGGAGGGGGTTTATGGAAATTCCGACCTGCTCATAGAGGCCGAAAAGACATATACCATCGAGGTCATTTACCATGATAAAACCATCAGCGCTTCCACCTATGTACCTGGCCAACCCTTGCGGTTGGAATTGTCGGACAGCACCATTTACAGAAAGCAAATCAATGACTTTACAGACATTCAGGATATGCAAATACCCGATCCCATTGAAATCACATGGCAGGCTGAGGCGGGTGCGTATTATTTTGTGCAGGTAAAAAACATTGAAAATGACCCCGATGCGGTCAATGCTTTATTCGAAGAAGAGGGCATCGAACTGCCCGATTTTTTGACCGAACCTTCAAGCAATTCCTATTACACCATTAATGTATTCCGGGAAATCACCCATTTTGGGACGTATGAAGTGAGGGTGTATCGGGTGAACCCGGAGTACGTCGCTTTGTACGAGGACAATTCAAGCGGGGCGGGGGCATTAAATGAAATTCGGACAAATGTTCAGAATGGATATGGTATTTTTACGGGGGTCAATAGTACAAGGATTTATTTTGAGGTAAAAAAATTGTAAGGCTTCATGTTGTTTTCAGCCAGGTGGGAGGCCCTGATACACGCTGTGTTTTGGGGCATCCTTTACTTTTTGTTGTTTAGTTTTTTCAACCAGTTGCTGCCTTTGGGTTCGGCTTTGCTGTGCTGCGGATTGAACTGGCTGATCCTGCTTTGCATCGCCTATATAAATGCCTATTGGATCATTCCGCTTTATTTCAGGAAGAACCGATTTTGGCGCTATATCCTGTGGGTGCTTGTGTTGGTCTGTGTCGCTACTTGGGCAACGGTATTGGTGAATACGCTTTTTCTGATGCCGTTGTTGGACGATCTGCCGCCATTTAAAGCCCCCGAACAGTTCGGCGATCTGCCTACTCTGAGGCGTTTGCCCGTGCCTCCTGCGTTTTTTTTGGTCGTCACGATGTTGTTTGTCAGTTCAGCATATGCGCTTGCCAGGGTTTTTCTGAAAAAAGAACTGCAACACGCGGAGTTGGAGCGGGAAAAAACGGCACACGAGCTTAACTTTTTGCGTTCGCAAATCAACCCACATTTCCTATTCAATGCCCTGAACAACCTGCACGCCACCATACAACTGCACCCAGAAAGGGCCGGCGATTATGTACTCAAACTGGGTGAAATGCTCCGATATGTATTGGAAGATGGCAAAAAAGACAAGGTAGCCCTGAAAGATGAAATCCATTACCTGGAAAACTACCTGTTTTTCCAACGCCTCAAAGACGAGCAAATGGATCGAATACACTTTCAACAAAGCGGCGAACCCGTCAACGGCTACCACATCGAGCCCATGCTGTTTATTCCCCTGGTCGAAAACGCCTTTATGCACAGCTATTCCGATGATACTGCCCGCCGGTTTATAGACATTTGCCTTTCGCTACACGAGGGCAAACTGCATTTTACCGTGCGCAACAATATGGCCGACCAAGCGCACAAGCCTTCTGCCCGACATACTGGTTTGGGGCTGCCCAATACCCGCCGCCGCTTGGAGTTGCTTTATCCCGAACGGCACAGCTTTCAGCACAGTATAGACGGCGGTACCTATTTGGTGGAATTGATCCTGCTAAAAATCAAACGCAATGATACATTGTCTGATTGTTGATGACGAACAACCCGCCCGCGATATGCTCGAAGCCTATGTGTGGCGCTTGGGTCCGGGATGGGTAGTTGCCAAATGCAAAAGCGCGGCAGAAGCGCGAGGGGTGCTGGTGAAAGAAGCGATTGATCTCATGTTTCTCGACGTAGAAATGCCCCGAATGAATGGTTTGGACTTTTTGCGGGAGCTCGAACAGCGCCCGGCAGTTGTACTCACTACTGCCTTCGCACAGTATGCCCTGGATGGCTACGATTTGGAAGTGCTGGACTACCTCTTGAAGCCCATCGGATTTGAACGATTCCAAAAGGCCACCGAAAAAGCAATGCTGTATCTGGATGAACACAAAAAAGCAATGGCATACGATGTGGCACAAGGATTTGAACACCAGAGCATGGTGGTCAAAGAAGGGTATGACTACCGCAAAATTATGCTGAAAGACATATGTTACATACAAGCAATGCGGGAGTACGTTGTACTTCACACAGCGCGCGAAAAAACGATGACGCTTCGACCGCTGGCGCAGCTAGAAGCCACATTGCCCGCCGCGCATTTCATAAGAATACACCGCTCTTACATCGTGGCGCGGGGTTGGGTAAAAGGATCGGAGGGCGATCGGCTGTTGATGGCCAACAACACGCATTTGCCCATAGGGAAGACGTACAAAAAACGGGTGTTGCAGGAGTTGTTTTGAAGCACTCACCTATATTTCTCCAGCAAATCAAAAAATTCCGTTTCTTCCAATTTTCGGGACGGCATCAGACGGTTGCGGCTGAACACGAGGACGTTGCCTTCCTGGAGGTTTAGGTAAGGCGGGTCGGTGGCATAGCCTGCAAAGCCGCAGTAGTCCACTTTTTCCGTAAAATAGCCGGGCGTACCGCAGGGGCTTAGGGTTTTGGGCGACCATGCTTTGCCAAAAACGATCATAGTGGAGACCAATTGCTCATCGTTGAAGACTGCTTTGAGTTGGTAGCTGGTTCCGGCTGGGATATAGACCTGGTGGAAATAATTCTGCCCATTGAAAAGAAAGACCAGTACGTCGAAGTTGCGGTCACCTACAAGGGTCAGTTGTTGTTGTTGATCGCCCTGTGGAGCATTTGTCGGGAAGCATGCCGCCATCGGGGCATCACCCAGGACGGCTTCGCCAGAGCCGCTCGTTTCAGCCATTGCTCCCCGCTCCGGCCAAGGAGTTATGTTCAAGAGTTCTGCTTCCTCATCCACTGTTTTGATGGCGTCCGGATCGTTCATCAATTCCTCCAGGCGCTCTTGCGAGATGCTGCCCTCCTTTTCGATTTCCGACACCACGTCACTCAACCATTCGTCCTCCATTTCTTCCCGACTCAAGAGAAAACCAAAATTGTCGTCAAACCAGCGGTATCCCGCATAGAGGGTGCCGAAAAAGAAGAGCACCATAATACCCAGCACGATTCTAAATGTAGAAAAGGTGCCTGCCTTGGATATCTGCTCCTGTTTCTGCTGCTGGCCTTTGCGGTCGAGTTGTTGGATGACTTTGTCCAGCTTGGCCTGGTAGTCGGCGTCGCTTTGGATGTTTTTGGCGTAGCGGGCAACCCCCAGCGCCAGGGCTTCGTCCTGCGGGATAAGACTGCGAACCATGCCGCCCAAGTCCTGGGTGGCTTGCAACTTCCAGTAGTCGAAATAGTCCGGTAGCGCATTGATCAAGTGGTAGGGAATGTGGTTGCGTAAGAATTGCAGTCCCTTGAGTTGCTGAATTCCTTCAAGTTCTTTTTCCGCCAATTGTTCTGCCAAATGGGTCCAAACGCTGCGTTTTTCCTCCAGGAAGGCATGGCTTTTTTGGAATAACTCATCGGCTACTTCGTTGGGAACGGCATGCAGACTCTTGGATAGTGCTTCTAAGGCCAGACTGCTGTTGCTCTCCCAGGCGTTTTGCAGCTTTTCGGCCAATAGGTCGCCCAATTTGGCGCGCAGCGCGGCATCTTCAAAAGCACCTTTTTCGATTACTGCCCCGGTATCACCTTCCAGAAAGCGGTGCAAGCCAGGAAAACGCGCCAGTTGGTAGTAATGGGACAATTGATCGGGGTCTTTGAGCAGGTCGGCAGCCCGGTTGATGTCGGCTTCGCTGAGCAAGTGGCCATCGTAGGCAGCTTGACCATTGCGAGCCTTAGCCAGCCATTGCTCGCGGAGTTGTTCAATCAGTTCAGGTGTAATTTTATCCGGCGACTGGTAGTGGAGTTGGAATAGCGTAACAGGGTTGATCATGGCTGTTGGGTACATTGGTTGGGGTAAAGTTCTGAAAAAAGCGCGGAATGTGTGTTGCTGGCAGTAGAATTTATCATCGCCGGGGAATATTTGCCTATGCAAGAAATACGGCAAAAACGTCGCTTCATGCTTTTGCTACCCATTTGCTCGAGAAAGGCTGAGCTGAGCTGTGCAGCCCAGCGGACTTGTATCAAGGGTAAAAAAAACAACAGTTGCGCTTGCCATTTCAATGTTTTGCTGGTATTTTTGGCTGAGACATTAGCGTGTGGCCGAAGTAAAAGCCAGGTTGACTCCCGCAAAGCATCGCAAATTTGTTGGTGGAAATGCTGGCTCCTGAAGGAAACAGCGGGTATATGACGGCTGTTGCGGTAGCGGGGGATGTTGGTGCAAAGCAAAAAAGTCATTGAACTGCACGAACACCGCAAAGGCAAGACTTCCATTTTCAGACAGGAGAGCAACCGACTGCTCAAACGTTGACAAAAATCGGCTATGGCTTCTAAATCCAAAATATCCATCCCTTTCTTCGACGACTGCGAAGTGCGAGCCGTTTGGGACGAGCAGAACGCCAAATGGTGGTTTTCTGCGTTGGATGTGGTAGCCGTATTGCGCGACCAAAGCGACTACACCAAAAACCGCAACTATTGGAAATACCTGAAAGCCAAACTGAAGAAAGAAAACAGCCAGTTGGTTAGTGCCACTACCTAACTGAAACTGTTGGCTACAGACGGAAAAGATACCTGACCGATATGCTCGATTATGAGGGTATTATCGCGTTGGGCAAAGAATTTCCAAGTAAAACTACCAACCGCTTCATCGAATGGTTTACCTTCAGTGATCAAACCAAAAAGTGAAGAGGTTTCGTTTATTTGGTATAAAAACAGCCCAAATCAGAGGAATAAAGAACGAAAAAACAATCAAGCTGCTTTACATTAAACTCAACAACATTTCATAAACTCAAATGCTTTGCAATTATGATGATTCTTATCGCAGGCCCTTATCGGGGAGGCACTAATGACGACCCGACATTGATTAAAAAGAATTTGGACAAACTCGAATCAGTTGCTTTGCCTCTGTTTCGAAAAGGACATATTCCTATGATTGGAGAGTGGGTTGCTTTACCTTTAATGCACTTAGCAGGTTCAAAAGCAATAGGTGACAGTATATGGGACGAAATACAATATCCAGTAGCGCATCGCTTGCTTGAAAAGTGTGACGCAGTGCTTCGCCTTGAAGGAGCATCAAAAGGCGCCGACAACGATGTGAGGATCGCAAAAGAACGAGGTTTGAAAATTTATTACAGTTTGGACGAAATTCCTGACTTGACAGAACAATAAACGGCACTTATACTACGGTCTATGACCAAGCACCAAAGACAAGCCAGCGGAAAAATAAACTTTGACCATGGAACAAAAGAATAAAGAAGTGCTCAAATCAGGTGAACAAGGAGCGACACCTTTCGCGCAGACTTATTTTCACGGTACAAAAGCGGACTTAAAAGTTGGCGACTTAATTGAAGTGGGCTTCAACTCAAACTACGGACAACAAAAAAACGCCAAATATATATTCCTGACTGCCACATTAGACGCTGCAATTTGGGGGGCGGAACTTGCTTTGGGAGAAGGGCGCGAAAGAATTTACTTGGTAGAGCCAAAAGGAGCAATGGAAGACGACCCAGATTTGACGGATAAAAAATTCCCGGGCAATCCGACTAAATCATATCGGTCAACCCAACCTTTCCGGGTTGTTGGAGAAGTGACCGTTTGGCGAGGACATCCAGTCGAGCAAGTTAAGTAACGCAGAAAAATTAAGTTCCCGATTTGTCCTTACCCTAGCGGGCTAAACGCTTCATTTTAAGTGTGTCCGCTAGGGTAAGGACTTCAATAAATCGGGAAGTAATTTTTTGCACACTACTAAGGCCATGAAAGACCATCTTGAAAAACTTAAAGAGCAGGGAATCAATTCGCTGAACGACTGAAAAATTGAGGCACTTCATCAAAACCAAGCAGTTAGATTTCCGGTGTTCACAAAAAACTACCGTCAAAGCCCAGCGGCAGCAGCAATTTCCCACTGTCCAGCCAGTAAATATCTCCTTCTGAGCCTTGTAGGATGATAGCCATTGCGGCTTGTTGGCGCAGTTCCATTTCATGGATCACTTGTCGGCAGGCACCGCAGGGGGCAGCGGGCTGAGCAATGGCCTTATGCAGGTTGTGTACCGTAATGGCCAGCGCCATAATGCGTTGCCCAGGGTACTGGCTGTGGATGGTGCCCAATACCACCCGCTCGGCGCACAAACACATCGGATAGGCCGCATTTTCCTGATTGGCACCGCTGATAATAAGTCCATTATCCAAGAGGGCGGCTGCACCTACCAGGAATTGGGAATAAGGGGCATAGGCACGCTGAGTCGCTATTCGTGCTGATTCGAGCAACTGTTGGTAGTCAATAGCCAGTTCTTCAGCTTTAGAAAAAACCTTTAAAGGGATAGTCAGCAAAATTTCTTTCATAAAATCTTATATTGCGGCGTTTTTCGTCGATCATTAGGCATTTCACTCAGGAGCGACAGCGTTGATACAAAAGCCGAGCAAAATACTTCATTCAAACAAAAAAACCAACCCATGAGGAACATATTGATTATTGGGGCGGGTCGTTCTGCTACCGCCTGCATCAAGTATGTATTGGAAAAAGCCAAAGAATACAACTGGTTTGTCACAGTTGCGGATGCCAATCCAGCCATGGCAGAAGCCAAAGTAAATAACCATCCCAATGGCCGTGGCACTTGGCTGGATGTCGCTAAAACAAACGACCGACGCGAGTTGATCGGACGGGCGGATGTGATCGTTTCGCTATTGCCGGCTCACCTGCATATTGAGGTGGCACAGGATTGTATCACGCTGAAAAAACACCTCATTACGGCCTCCTATGTTTCCAGTAGTTTGTACAGCATGACGGAGGAAGCGCGCAGCCGACAGATACTCATCATGGGGGAAATGGGGCTGGATCCGGGCATCGACCACATGTCGGCCATGCAGAAAATCAACCAAATCAAGCGGGAGGGCGGTAAAATTACGGCTTTTCGCTCTTATACCGGGGGCTTGGTGGCACCTGAAAGCGATGACAATCCCTGGCATTACAAGATCAGTTGGAGTCCGCGCAACGTGGTATTGGCCGGACAAGGCACAGCGCAGTTTTTGGAAAACAACAAGTTCAAATACATTCCATACAATCGCCTATTCAAGGAATATCGCCTGATCGATGTGCCGGGATACGGGCCTTATGAGGTGTATGCCAATCGCGATTCTTTGCTTTATCGCGAGGTATATGGCTTGTCGGGCATACCCAATATTTTAAGGGGCACTATCCGAGCACGCGGTTTTTGCGATGCCTGGAATGCGTTGATTAAAATTGGCCTGACCGATAGCTCTTTTCCCATCATCGATTCTGACAAAATCACTTTCCACGAACTGATGGATGCCTATCTCAGTCCAAGCGATCAGGATACAGGATCAGTGAAAGACCGCATAGCCACGCTTTTGGGCGAGACACCCAATTCACCGGTCATGAAAAAACTGGATTGGCTGGGGCTTTTCCGCAAGAAAAAAATCAAATTGCCCAATGCGACACCTTCCTTGATTTTAGAGCAATTGCTGGTAGATCGATGGGCTTTAAAGCCCCAAGACAAGGATATGGTGATCATGCAGCACGAATTTGAGTACGAAAAAGGCGGCAAGCAGCACCACCTGACTTCCACGCTGGCAATGAAGGGCGAAAATGCGGAAGATACGGCCATGTCGAAACTCGTGGGCTTGCCTTTGGGTATTTTTGTCAAACTGGTGATGCAAGGTCGGATCACATCGACGGGGGTCAACATTCCGGTCATGCCAGAAGTATATGAACCTGTGATGGAAGAAC
The DNA here is from genome assembly GCA_937864265.1 of uncultured Saprospirales bacterium. Classification (GTDB taxonomy): domain Bacteria; phylum Bacteroidota; class Bacteroidia; order Chitinophagales; family Saprospiraceae; genus CALMIR01. Next base: position 43,623 of record CALMIR010000140.1, read on the forward strand.
TGGCCACTTATGGGGTTCGTTTTGAAGAGCGAGAAAAAGTGAAGCCCTGAAGCTATTCCAACTCACCACCATCAAAGCCCTTCAGTTTTTTACACTGGCCAGGCAGGGTGTCCTAATTTTTATCGCCATTTTGCTGACCAAGAGTGGCGCTTCTACCACTTTGATTGGCCATTACGAGTTGCTTTTTTACCTGGGCTTTGTGCTTACCAGCTTTTGGGTGGTAGGGCTGATGCAGGGTTTTTTATCGCAGTATCCCCGATTGGCTGATGCGGATCGCCCGGCCTATTTATTCAATACCTATGTGTTGTTGCTGTTTGTCAGTGCGGTATTGTTTAGCTTGATGTGCTTGGCTAAAAAACCGCTGCTTCTGGCTTTGACCGGACAAACTGATTTGCCGCATTACGAGCTGTTTACGTTGTATTTGCTTGTGCATACGCCTACCTTTTTGGTGGAAAATCTATACCTGATTTTTGCGCAAGCTAGAAAGATCGTAGGCTATGGTCTGTTTGCTTTTGGTTTGCAGGCACTGGTCATTTTGGTGCCGATTTTTATGGGTTGGGGGCTTGGTGCAGCGATTATGGGCTTGTTGTTTCTCGCTTTGGCGAAACACCTATGGCTTTGGGTGGAATTGTGGCATAAAAGCCAATTCAGCTTTTCCCGAATCATGATCAAAGAACTGGTGGTTTTGTCTTGGCCACTTATTTTATACACCCTGGTGGCTGGTTTTCACCAAACCTTCGATCAATGGATGGTCAATTTTAAGTATGCTGGCGATGAGACGCAGTTTGCTGTTTTTCGCTATGGCGCCCGGGAGTTGCCTGTGGCTATTGCATTGGCGACAGCTTTGAGCACGGCACTGCTGCCTGTAGTATCGGCTCAATTGGAGGAAGGCTTGGCGCAGATTAAGGCAAAGACCCGGAAGTTGTTTCACCTGCTATTTCCTTTGTCGATCGGGTTGATGTTGAGTAGTTCGTGGTTTTTTCCACGGGTGTTCAACGCACAATTTAGCGACAGCGTCCTTATCTTCAATGTGTTTTTGCTGCTCGTCAGTAGCCGGGTGATCCTCACGCGCACTATTATGGTAGGGCTGGGTGCCAATCGCGCTGTATTTGGATGCGTACTACTGGGTTTATTGTTCAACATAGGCATGAGTTTTTTGCTGTTTCCCCACTGGGGGATGGCGGGTATCGCAGGAGGAACGGTATTGGCTTATTTTGCGGAGGTAGCTTTGTTCGCATTTTATTTGTACCGCTTTCATGCCATCAGGCTGGGGCAGTACCTGGATTTAAAATGGTATTTGTTGTATTCGGTGCTGTTGTTGGGGGCGTTTCTTTGGGGGCTAGCGTAGTAGTTAGTTTCAGGTTTCAGGTTTCAGGTTTCTAGTTTCTGGTTGAACATTAGCCAAATTTTTCGCTATTATCACCCCAATAAACCCAATATTTTCTCTCAGACCAATTATATTTGCCCATTGCATCCTTTTGCAGAAGCCAAATCTAATGACAGCACCGAAATGAAAAACCGTTTATCCTTTTTTACACTACTCTTAGTATTTCCTTTTTTTTCTGGTATTGCTCAGCAGGATAGCCTGATAGATAGTCTGCGATTGCCTGCGGAAGAAATCGCGGTTGCAATGCCGGATACCGTTGAATTAGAGGCATATACGCTGACGGCTCAAGGCGATGAACTGCTGTTTCAAGCCGAAATAGCGGATGGCATTGCCTTGATAGAATTGAATGGGGAGCGGATGGCATTGAATTTTAATGCTGGAAAAGCCGTATTAAATTTTCCAACGGATGAAAAGGGCGCCTTGGCTTTTTTGCGTACAGAGCAGGGGGGACAGCGCCTGTATCATGCTGCCGAGCGCTCGGATGGCAGCACCCGTTTGCGCCATATCCCGCTTTGGTTGTCCATTTTACCACCGCTGATTGCTATTTTGTTGGCGCTGATTTTCCGGGAAGTGATTATATCGCTGTTTGCAGGGATTTGGGTGGGTGCTTTTATTGCCGGGGGCATGCGGATTGAATCCTTGTATTACCTGATGATCAGCGTGTTTGAGGTAGTTCAGAAATATGTAGTCAATGCCCTGTACGATTCTGGCCACTTGTCCATTATCGTTTTTTCTCTCCTTATCGGCGGCATGGTAGCCATTATATCCCGAAACGGGGGAATGGCAGGGGTCGTTCAGTCTTTGTCGCGTTATGCCAAATCGGCACGCAGTTCGCAGTTCATTACCTGGGTGTTGGGGGTAGCCATCTTTTTCGACGATTATGCCAATACCTTGATCGTAGGCAATACCATGCGTTCGGTGACCGATAAGTACCGCGTATCGAGAGAAAAGCTGGCTTATATAGTGGACAGCACTGCTGCTCCGGTGGCTGCGATTGCCTTCATTACCACGTGGATTGGGGCAGAATTGGGCTATATTGATGATGGATTGAAAAATATAGAGGATTTTACTGGTTCGACAACGCCTTATGCTATTTTTATCAACTCGCTCAAGTACTCTTTTTATCCGGTGATGACTCTGGGCTTTATTTTGATGCTGATTTATATGCGTAAGGACTACGGTAGCATGTATGTTGCGGAAGTGCGTGCGCGTCAAACTGGACAGGTTGCTCCTGCCCGTTCGGAAACGGAGACAGCCGATTTGGAAGATTTATCGCCCGTGAAAAATGCGCCTCTGAAGTGGTACAACGCGGCTATACCGGTGCTTGTGGTGGTTTTTATGACGCTTTTGGGATTGTTGCATACCGGGATGGCCAATACTTATGCTGAATTGATCGATGCGGGAGTCAGTTTGCCAAACCATTCCTGGTCCAATGTATGGTCTTCTATGGGAACTTTAATTGAGGGAGGAGGTAGCTTTTTTACAAAATTGGGTAAATTAGTGGGCAATTCCGATTCCTACGTCGCTTTGTTATGGGCCTCGGTATCTGGTGTGATTGCTGCCATTGCGCTAACGATTGGGGCACGGATTATGAAAATATCTGATACGATGGCTACGCTAACTACCGGCATAAAGACTATGCTGCCTGCTATTATTATCCTGATCATGGCTTGGTCATTGGCTTCTACCACCGAAGAATTGCACACGGCTGAATTTTTGACGAGCGCTTTAAAAGACAGCGTTAATCCCTACCTGATGCCGGTATTTGTGTTCATTTTGGCGGCAGCCATTTCGTTTTCTACTGGGTCGAGTTGGAGTACTATGGCTATTTTGTATCCGATAGCCATACCTACTACTTGGGCGATATGCTTAGCACAGGGTATTCCGGCAGACCTGAGCATGGAAATCTTATTGAATTGTATCGCTGTCGTCTTGGCTGCTTCGGTGTTGGGCGATCATTGTTCGCCCATTTCGGATACCACCATTCTGAGTTCACTGGCATCGGACTGCAACCACATCGATCATGTTAGGACTCAAATGCCTTATGCTCTGACGGTAGGCGCGGTGAGTATGACGGCGGGTGGCTTGGCTACCTTTTTCGGGGGCGGCTGGCTGGTGTGTACTTTGTTGCTTTTGCTGGGCTTCGGGGTGCTGTTTTTGGTGGTGCATCGCTTTGGGAAAAAGGTGGAGTGAGTGTGAGTGAGTGAGTGAGTGTGGTTTGCAACACTCCCGTCCGACCGGGCATCCGGGCGGGAAGATAGTAAGGTAGTAAGCGGAAATTCAGTGAGAAGTGAGGGTGTGGGTGTGCTGCGACACTAAGAACACTGAGGGAGTAAGGTAGTAAGAAGAAATTGGGTGTGGGTGTGAGTGTACTGCAACACTTAGAGCACTCCCGTCCGACCGGGCATCCGGGCGGGAAGAAAGTAAGGTAGTAAGCGGAAATTCAGTGAGAAGTGAGGGTGTGGGTGTGCTGCGACACTAAGAACACTGAGGGAGTAAGGTAGTAAGAAGAAATTGGGTGTGGGTGTGAGTGTACTGCAACACTTAGAGCACTCCCGTCCGACCGGGCATCCGGGCGGGAAGAAAGTAAGGTAGTAAGCGGAAATTCAGTGAGAAGTGAGGGTGTGGGTGTGCTGC
>CALMIR010000141.1 GCA_937864265.1 uncultured Saprospirales bacterium
GAAAGAACTGCACGCCGCGTATCCGCAAAATGTGGACTTCAAAAACGGGTTGGCCATTTCTTACTCCAAACTCGGTGAGACGCACACGGCTTTGGGGAATTTGCCCCAGGCCTTGACGTTTTTTGAAGAACGTTCCCGATTAGGTAAAGAACTGCACGCCGCCTATCCGCAAAATGTGGCCTTCAAAAACGGGTTGGCCATTTCTTACTCCAAACTCGGTGAGACGCACACGGCTTTGGGGAATTTGCCCCAGGCCTTGACGTTTTTTGAAGAACGTTCCCGATTAGGTAAAGAACTGCACGCCGCTTATCCGCAAAATGTGGCCTTCAAAAACGGATTGGCCATTTCTTACTCCAAATTAGGCTGGTTTTATAGGGATAAAATGAACGATGTCGCAAAAGCAAAACCGTATTTCCAGCAATGCCACGATATATGGAAGGAATTGGCCGAACAATACCCTGCCTATCAGGAATTTAGGGACAACTACGAATGGGTAAAGGAACAACTGGGGTATTGAGGGGCGCAAAAGGCGGGATAATTACCGGGCAGTCCCGGCGTTATCAGAAAACCATCTTTTTCACCAAACCGTTTTGTTTCCGATGGCTGCCAAAACAGCGCCCGCTTTGACCAAGTCTTGCGAAACAGGTTCAAATTCGCAATTGGCCAATTTTTTAAGCGTTTGCAGGTCATCGGTGAGTTGCCCCAAGGTGAGTTGGGTAGGGTCATTGTAAGGGTCGTACAGATCATCCCGATCTATTGACCAGTAGTAGTCCACAGGCTCGATTTCGATGACGTCGCCTTTTTGGTTGCGCAGTGCTTTCAATAGGTTGAGTAAGGCCTTTTCTACTTCATCTATGTTTACTTGCAGCCCCATTTTAGTTGATTATTTTGAAGATGTTGTTGTAAAAGGTTTGAAGAATTTTGGGTGACTTGTCCATTCTCCAAAGTAAAATTTCACCCACCTATCCCCCCCTCTTCCAGCACCTCTGGCTGTCGCAGCACCTGTTTCAGGTAGCGAAACAAGTCTCCGCCATGGGAGGCATCCAACAGGCGGTGATCCATGGCGATGCCCACCTTTAGCAGAGTTCTGGGCACGATCTGCCCCTCCACCACGCAGGGTTTTTCTTCTTGTCCGCCCAGAATCAGCACGAAGGACACATTAGCGGCGGGGAGCAGGGCAGGATAGCCGATGTCTAAGCCCAGGCTGCCGATATTGGATACCACAAAAGAGCCAAACTGGTGGGTGGACATGCCCGGCAAGGGAATGCCCCATTGGACGTTCAAAAGGTACAACAGCCGGTACAGCCACGAACGAAGCGGCCAGGGTACTTGGGCCAGCTTGTTTTTCAAGTGCTCGCTTTCATCGTGTGAGGTGCGGGCTTGGCGTACTTTTTCCTGCATCAGCGCAACGGCCTGCCGGAGGCTCAGTTGATCGGCTTTTTCCAAACGAATGGCGCCCATCTGGCCGCCGGGCAGCAAAACGCTCACCGTGGCATCAATGGACGGGTGCAAACAAATACTGCCGCGCCGGACATAGGTATTCATGGCGGGCACTTGCTGGGCAATGGCACGGGCAGTGGCCAGCGTAAAAATATGAGTGGGCGTTACTTTAAGCCCTTCCTGCCGCTTTTTTTGAATATAGGCATTGAGTGCCGTCACATCAAACTCTACTGAGCCTAGTATCTTGGAATCGGTCGGCTTGCGATAAATCGTGGCGGCGGTTTTGCGCCAAGGTGTATTGGCCTGAAAGGTCGGCTCCATAGGTTGAATGAAAATGCTGTGTTTGGATGAATGCTGATAACAAAAGTAGTAATATATTGTATCTTAAACCGGATAGTTATTATCTTTGGAAAGGCTTTCTTATAAAATTTTGATTCTGCGCAAAGTCAGTATCAATGCTTCAAAAAGCACTTTTGATGCAAAGTTTTTTTAACACACCAGCCTCCCGCTGAAAGTGGGATTCGAGTAGTAAGAAACATAGGACATAAAAGCCACTTGTTTCGCGTCGGGGTTTTATTTCAAAACCTTCCATTTGTGAACTTTTACCATTCAACCCACTAACAAAAAAAATTACGGAATGGATAAAATAAATGCTTATCGAAAAATCATTAAGGATATTTTCACGCTATATGCGGAAACCAGGATTCCTGTCAATCATCCAAACCCGGGTTATCAGCTCATTTTTGATGAAGCAAGAGACAGCTATTTATTGTATCGAACAGGCTGGAAAGAAGACATTAGAAGGGTTCACTTTTGTGTGTTTCATGTCGATATAAAAGATGATAAAGTATGGGTACAAGAAGACGCTACCGATTTTGACTTAGTAGGCGAACTAGAAGAAAAAGGGATACCCAAGCAAGACATCGTTCTTGGTTTCCATGCCCCTTACAAGCGGCCTTACAGTGGTTATGCGGTGAGTTAAAGACCATGAAAGTAGCCTAGAATAGGGTAATTACTCGGTAAAAAGTCTGGAGATTTCCCGCAGGGATGCATGAAAGCCCTATCTTTACAAGATAATCAAATACCGAACATGAAAAACCTGATTGTTTTGGGGCTGCTGCTCTTCTGTCTTCTTCCGGCTGAGGCCCAAACAAACGACTCTATCCCTATAAAAACAGCAACCCTGGATCCCATCACCATTCAAGCTTACCGCTTGCCTCCGCAAAAAATCAGCTACCTAAAGGATGTGGAGCAAACCTTTATCACGAGTGGAAAAAGAAACGAAGTCATCCAATTGGACGGCTTGCCCGCCAACATAGCGGAAAAAACCGGACGGCAGGTGTATGCCAAAATACCCGGCGCTTTCATTTACGATATGGACGGATCGGGCAACCAGGTCAACATAGCTACCCGCGGACTTGATCCGCACCGAAGCTGGGAGTTCAATGTGCGTCAAAATGGCGTCATTACCAACTCCGATATGTACGGCTACCCGGCCAGCCACTACAGCCCGCCGATGGAAGCGGTTCAGAAAATCGAACTCATCAGAGGCACTTCATCTCTGCAATACGGTGCTCAGTTTGGCGGTATGGTCAATTACATCATCAAAGAAGCCGATCCTAAGGAAAAGTTTAGTTTTGAAAATAGCTCCTCGGTCGGTTCTTATGGCGTATTGAGTACATACAATGCTGTCGGTGGCCGTTCTGGAAAACTTTCTTACTATGCTTACTTCCACAGGCGGGTTATGGACGGCTACCGCGAAAATGCCCGATCCGATGGCAGTGCACAATATGCATCTTTGAAATACCAGTTCAGCCCCCATCTTTCCTTAAAGGCTGAATTAGGTCGAAGCGAGTATCTGTATCAAATGCCCGGGCCGCTGACCGACGCACAATTTGAAGAAAATCCCCGGCAAAGCACCCGAAGCCGCAATTATTACAGCCCAGATATATATGTCCCTTCACTTAACTTAGATTGGCAACTCACGCCCAATACATCCATACAATGGGTGACTTCTGCCGTACTTGGTACCCGCAGCAGTGTCCAATTTATTGGTTTTGCAGATGCTCGCGATACTATTGATGCCACGACCCTACAGTATAAGTCGCGACAAGTGGATATCGATCATTTCAACAGTTATACCAGTGAACTCAGAATGAAGCATCAATACCAACTCGGCGACAAGCAAAGTACCCTGGTAGTAGGACTGCGCTACATCAACAACGACTTGCATCGACAGCAACTCGGAAAGGGAACTACGGGAACAGACTATGACTTGACCTTGCTGGAATCGGCGTTTGGAAGGGATGTGCGTTACAAAACAAGCAATGTAGCACTTTCTCTTGAAAACCTGTTTCAAATTGGCTCCAAACTCCAGCTTTCACCGGGTATTCGTATTGAAAACGGTACGACCAAAATGCGAGGTATCATCGCTTACCTGCCCGACGAAGCCGTACCTGCCGACATCGAACACCAATATGTTCTTTTGGGGCTTAGTGGTCAATACCTGCTAAACGGCGATACCAAAATATACGGCGGCTGGTCACAAGCTTACCGTCCGGTGATTTTAGCAGATGTTATCCCTGCCACCTTATTGGATAAGATTGACCCTAATTTGGAAGATGCGTTTGGATACAATGCAGAAATAGGCATCAAAGGAGTTCTGGGCAATAGGCTGACCTATGATTTATGCTTTTTTCAGGTTTTATACAAAAATCGAATTGGATCGCTGTTACAGACAGATATTCATGGGAATGCTTTTATTTACAAAACCAACATCGGCGACAGCAGAACCAATGGCATAGAAAGCTATTTGGATTATAAAATTGCCGAAACAGATTATTCGCGCTTTTCCGTTTTCACCTCTACGGCTTTTATGTCCGGGCAGTACCTCAACGGTTTTCTCAGAAGCGGTAGCGAAAATGTAGCTATTTCAGGCAATACACTGGAAACGGTACCCCAATGGATCAGCCGGAACGGCTTCCAGTTTGCCATAAAGCGCATCGCTGGCATTTTGCAATACAGCTATGTATCGGAAAGCTTTTCTGATGCCCTAAATACCGCAACCCCCACTGCCAATGGTGCTGCTGGTATCGTGCCTTCGTATGGGATATGGGATTTGAATGGAACCTATCGCCTATCAGAACGCTTACAATTCCGATTGAGCGTCAACAACCTCAGCAACAAACGCTACTTCACAAAAAGACCTTCCGGCTACCCAGGACCAGGCATTTGGAGTTCCGATGGAAGAGGGGTTGTCGCAACGGTTCAGTTCAGGTTATAGACCTACGAAACAGTTATCGGGTAACTTCAGCGCTGCCCGATAACTGTTCTTACATTATCCTGCTGAAAACATGACCATGCTTTCATCCTTAGCCTCTAGCATAGACTCACCCATCAAATAGACATCCACTGCGCGTGCAGCCTCGCGTCCCTCCGAAATGGCCCAAACCACCAAGGATTGCCCCCTGCGCATATCCCCGGCTACAAATACTTTTTCCAAATTGGTTTGGTAGCCTGTGTCTTTTACGTTGCCCCGCTCATCGGTGCTGATGCCCAGTTTTTCCAGCAGCCCTTCCCATTGCGGATGCACAAACCCGATGGCCAGGAGGGCCAACTCGCAATCTATCCGGCGTTCCGTACCCGCTATTTCTTGTAAAGTATGGCGTCCCGTTTTGGGGTCTTTGCCCCATTCTACGTCCACCATTTCTACGGCCACTAATTCGCCCTGTTCGTTGCCCAGAAAGGCTTTGGTTTGAATGGCCCAATGGCGGTCGCAGCCTTCTTCGTGGCTGCTGGAAGTACGCAGAATCATGGGCCAGTTGGGCCAAGTGCTGCTATCGCGCTTCTCGGGCGGCTTGGCCAGCAACTCAATTTGGGTAACCGATTTGGCCTTGTGCCGATTGGAAGTACCCACACAGTCGGCGCCTGTATCCCCGCCACCTATGACCAACACCTGTTTGTTGGTAGCCACCAGGACTTCCGACTCCGGGATTTGATCGCCAGCGACTCTTTTGTTGTTCTGCTCCAGGAAATCCATCGCAAAATGCACGCCTTTCAATTCCCGCCCTGGAATGGGCAAATCCCTGGGTATCGTGGAACCCCCGCATAACACCAGCGCATCGAATTCATCCATCAAGTCCTGCGGATCGATGTTGAATCCCACGTTGGCTTTGGTTTTAAATCGAATGCCTTCGGCTTCCATCACAGCTATCCGGCGTTCTAGCACCCATTTTTCCAGCTTGAAATCGGGGATGCCGTAACGCAGTAAGCCCCCAATGCGGTCGCTGCGTTCAAAAACGGTGACGCTGTGCCCCGCTTTGTTGAGTTGCGCGGCGGCGGCTAAACCCGCCGGGCCAGATCCGACAACGGCTACTTTTTTGCCGGTTCGCAAGCCCGGGGGTTTAGGGCGAATATGGCCATTTTCAAATGCCATTTCAGCAATGGACTTTTCGATATGCTCGATGGCTACAGGGGGCTGATTGATGCCCAACACACAGGCTGCTTCGCATGGCGCCGGGCAAATTCGCCCCGTGAACTCCGGAAAGTTGTTGGTGCTGCTCAAAATCTCATAAGCCAAGGCCCAATTTTCCCGATAGACGGCATCATTGAACTCGGGTATGATGTTTCCCAAGGGGCAGCCATTGTGGCAAAAGGGAATCCCGCAATCCATACAGCGGGCGGCCTGTTGCAGGGTTTTCTCTGTTGCAAATGGCGTGTAAATTTCTTTATAGTCCTTCAGTCGCTCTTTTACTTTGCGGGAAGGGGGTAGCTCGCGGGTATGTTTTAAAAATCCTTTTGGGTCTGCCATGATGGAAAAATCTTAATTAAGTGCTTTTGTTTTTTACAATTTAGCGGGGCACGCAAAGTGCCCTGCTTAAAAAATCCACAATTAAGCAGGGCACTCGAAGTGACCCGCTTAAAAAAACATCAATTTAGCGGGGCAATGGAAGTGACCCGCTAAAAATCCACAATTAAGCAGGGCACTCGAAGTGACCCGCTTAAAAAAACATCAATTTAGCGGGGCACTGGAAGTGACCCGCTTAAAATCCACAATTAAGCAGGGCACTCGAAGTGACCTGCTTAAAAAACATCAATTTAGCGGGGCACTGGAAG
>CALMIR010000142.1 GCA_937864265.1 uncultured Saprospirales bacterium
GGTTTTTTACCCGGCTGATCCCGCGAAAAACGCGGGAAAAGACGGGCTGGTTTCTGGTCTCTGGTTTCAATTTCAGGATATTTCCATTGTACTTTCCCAAAAAAAATATAATTTTAAGTTAAATATCAGTTTTTTGCTTATGAAAGTGTAACGCGGGGCGTTATGTTGTTGCAAGAAATCACGGGTGCTTTGCCCTGAAAACCTACAACTATGTTTCCGTTGCACTATTTAGGCCCTCACTTAGCGGCAAAGATGAAAGCACTACAAGAAAGTCTGGATTATATTGAATCCCTGATTGAGAACAATCACTTGGATAAAGCATTTGACGTTCTTAAGCCCCTGGTCAAATTCACGGAATACCGGGTAACGGTTTCGTTGTTGTTGAGCAATTACAATGAATTGCAAAAAGAGATTTTGGATCAAGCCATTTCCGATGACGAACGCAGCGCCCGATTGGTTCAAATCAGAAAATCGCTTTTCCAACTCATCCAACTGGTTCGAGAAACTGAAAAAGCGCCCACCGAAAGGCAAAAAGATTTTTTTCGGATCACGGTTGCCCGGAATGAAGCGGAATTTCAGGAATTGCTGACGCAAAAACTCACCCCTCGTTATACCAATCTGGAAAGGATATCCTCGGGCGATAATGCCATTATTTACAAGGCCGATAAAGTAGATCCCACGACCCAAACCACCCAACGGGTCGCTATAAAAGTGATCAAACCCCTTTCCGTTATTGATGATGAAAACCTGGAAAGTATCCGCGAAGACTTGGTGAAAGCCAAGCGCTTATCCAACCTGGATGGCATCATCAAAGTCATCGACGAAGAACTGGAGGAACCGCCCCGCTACATCGTTACCGAATACATCGACGGCATGCGCCTTTCAGAGCGCCTGAGCCAGGGCTGGCCTTATCAGCCGGGCGAAATCAGGGAAATGCTGCTGTCCATGGGGCAGGCCCTTTATCAGGGGCATCAAGATGGCCTGGTGCACAACAACCTTTGGCCAGCCAACATATTGATCGACAAAAAAAGAGGGCCGCGCTTGTCCCCTTTCCAGGTCATCAAAGCTTCGTTTTACAAAAGAACTTTCCAGCGCATCAAGCTCTTTGCCATGTACTGGAGCCCGGAGCAAATCAACAGCGACCGGGCAACGGCGCTGTCCGACCAATATTCTTTTGCCCTCATCGCCTTTGAATTGTTCAAAGGGCGTGCTTTTTTTCGGGGCAAAACCATCCTGGATATTTTGAGCAAAAGGCTGGAATTTGATCGCAATCCGAAAATTTTGGAAGAAGAACTCAAAGATACCCAATGCCCGCCTTCCTTTATTTTAGCCCTCAGCAAAATGCTGCGCTATTTGCCCCGCGATCGCTACACGGATATGGAAGAGGTATTGGAAGAGGTTGCCAAAATTCCGAAATCGGGCAGGCTGCCCGTCAAACCATCCGACCAACCACTGGTCAAGCGCCTGGCGCAAAGCTACAGCCGCTGCCGCCGCACCGATGGTTTTTACAAAGCTTTTTATGATTATTTCCTCGATAAAGCACCCCACGCCAAAGACATCTTCGACCGCGCCTGGACGCAACGCATGGCTGTAGATCATTACACGGAGGATCAAATTTGGAATTACCAATACCGTATGGTGGACTTGGCGATGGAGCGTTTGTTGCAATATACTTCCATCAGCACCAATATGGACAAACGGCTACAGGTGCTGGCCGCCCAACACAAAGCAGTGGGTGTGCGGCCAGAGGACTACACCCTGTTTTTGGAATGCCTCAAAGATACCATCCTGGCCTTTGACGAAGCCAACTGGGTAAACACCGCCGACCTCGATAAAGCCTGGGATGTTGCCACCCGCAATGCCCAAGCCGCACTGGAAAAGCATGGGCAAAATAAAAGTGGGTAATGCTACTCTTGCATTACAACCTTTTTAAACAAGAATCTTTTAATCTTAAAATGCTGACTATCAATAAATTGAAAATATTTCATTTTAAAAATCGCCGAAAAATATAGTGGAATTTTCATACATTTGCCCCACGTAGCGTGAATTCCAGATATGTCCGATTTTCTCAACCAAGTCCTGTTTCAAATTGGCGAATACCCCATCCGTGCGGGCAATCTGCTATTCTTCCTTTTGGCATTGGGTATTCAATTGGCCGGCTATGCCTTTTTTTATCGGCGTTTAAAACCGCGCTATTTATCCGGGGCAGAACTGGATCAAAAAGACCGTCGCAAAATCAACTTCACGGTCATTTTTTCTTTTATCCTCATTGCCCTGCTATCGGCGGTATTCATTTTGCAAATTGACCCCATCATTTTTGAATGGTCTTTACCCGATGCAGACGATACCTTCAAATCCAGCAAACTGCGCTTGTCTATCCTTATAGAAGCTTTGTTGGTCTGGCAAATTGCCCGCCTGTTGGATGTCGTGATTTCTAAAATCATCATTCAAAACTACTACCGCCAAAAGGCAGAAGAACCCATAGAAACAGACCGCTATCACAAAGCAACCCCACAAAGAGCCAACCGCATTGTGCAATCCGTTGTATATGTGGTAGCCCTTATTTTTGTCCTACAAAGCTTTGGCATTGACTATGATTTTGGTGCTCAGGGCGAAGGAGATGTCAAGGTTGATTTTAAAATTTCCAGTCTGCTCAAAGCCGCTTTGTACGTATTGGGCGCCCGGCTGGCCGTCTGGATACTCACCCAACTCATTCTACAGAATTACTACAAGGCCCGAAAAATCAATATCGGCTCCCAATACGCCATCAACCAACTGCTGCAATACTTCATTTATGTCATCGCCATACTCATGGCTTTGGAGAGCCTGGGCTTTTCGCTGACGGTGCTATGGGGCGGGGCAGCAGCCCTACTGGTCGGTATTGGGCTAGGGCTACAGGAAACTTTCAAAGATTTCATCTCCGGCATTATTCTGTTGTTTGAACGCACTGTAGAGGTAGGCGATGTGCTGGAGGTGGACGACATGGTGGGTACGGTCAAAAAAATAGGCCTGCGCACCTCGCTGGTAGAAACCCGAAGCAACAAGACCGTCATTGTCCCCAATTCCAAACTCGTCGTGGACAAGGTCGTCAATTGGAGCCACTTCGACAACAAAGTGCGCTTTGTCGTTACCGTGGGGGTTGCTTATGGCTCCGATACGGCGCTGGTTAAAAAAATACTCCTGCAAGTTGCCAAGCAGCACCCCCAAGTGATCCGGCACCCCGCGCCTTTTGTCCGCTTCGTTGATTTCGGCAGTTCTTCTCTCGATTTTGAACTCCACTTTTGGTCGCATGAATTTATTGCGATTGATAATGTCAAAAGCGATATCCGCTTTGAGGTCGATCGCCTGTTCCGCGAGCAAAAAGTGACCATCCCATTCCCACAACAGGATGTGTGGATACGGCAGGGGGAGTGATATCAATATCAAACAAATAACATGATCAGCACAACCCAAGCCACCGAGCTTATCCTGGCCCACAGCAGCGATTGGGGTACGGTATCTTTACCTTTTGAGCAATGCCTGGGCCGCATACTGGCCGAGCCCATACTGGCCGACCGCGATTTTCCGCCTTTCGATCGGGTGACGATGGATGGGATCGGTATCGCTTTCAAGGCTTACGAAGGCGGGCAACGCCGTTTCCCTATCAGGGGCATACAGCCCGCAGGCGCAGCGGCGCTCCAACTCCCCTCGGCGGATGCTTGTCTGGAAGTAATGACGGGTGCGGTGATGCCCAGCGGGGTGGACAGCATCATCCGCTACGAAGACCTGCTGATCGAGAACCACCAAGCTGCGGTACAAATAGAACAGGTGCAGCGGGGGCAAAATGTGCACCCAAAAGGCAGCGACCGCAAGCAAGGAGACACCATTGTACCTGCCGGAAGCCGGATAGGCGCTTCGGAAATCGGGCTGGCAGCGACGGTGGGCAACAGCACGCTTCAAGTGCGCCGCCTGCCTCGGGTAGCCGTCATAGCCACGGGCGATGAATTGGTGGATGTACATGCCCTTCCAGCGCCCTATCAAATCCGCAGCTCCAATGGGCATCAGATTGCTGCGCAGCTCCAAGCCTGGGGACTTTCGACCGATAAACGCTTTGTGGGCGACAGCTTAGCAGCTACGGTACAATGCCTGCGCGATAGCCTGGAACAAAGCGACGCCCTCATCCTGAGCGGAGGCGTTTCAAAAGGGAAGTTCGACTATGTGCCGGAAGCTTTAGCGCAAGTGGGGGTAAAACAGGTATTCCACCAAGTGGCACAGCGGCCTGGCAAGCCCTTTTGGTTTGGGGTCTCCCCTGCGGGAAAGCCGGTATTTGCGCTGCCGGGCAATCCGGTTTCGGCCTATATGTGTACCGTGCGCTACGTGCAACCCTGGCTGCGCAAGAGTCTGGGCGAAGCGCCTATGACGCCCGTCTATGCTGCATTAAGCGCCCCATTTTCCTTTCAGCCTGCCCTGACTTATTTTTTGCAGGTGCATACCCATTTCGATCCGGCCAACGGCTGCCTGATGGCCGATCCCATTTCCGGCAAAGGCTCCGGCGACCTGGCCAACCTGGGTCAAACAAATGGATTCCTGGAATTGCCCGCCGATCAATCCAATTTTGAAAAAGGGGCGGTTTATCCGGTATGGCTGTTTGGGGGAGCTTAGTGGGTATGAAGCATCCGCCTGAAAACTCCTTTCTAGTCGATATAAATACTCGTCTGGTAGGTTTAGCAGATAATTAAACGGAAATATTGGATTTTCGCCATTTCTCCGTATTTTTGGGTATAGGTGTGAGCATGCTCTTATTCAAACCATTTAACATCAATGAATTCATTAAATACCTTGTTTTCAAATAACCTCTTTTGGGATATAGAGGAAGACGCCCTGGATTCGGAAAAAAATGCACGTTTTATTATTGAACGGGTTCTTTCTCAGGGGCGCTTGAGAGATTGGTTCGCACTGGTTGATTTGTATGGATTAGACAAAATAAAACACGAATCATTAAAAATCAGATACTTAGATAAAGTAACACTCAATTTTTGCAGTAAACTATTCAATGTGCCAAAATCAAAATTTAGATGTTACAAACAGCCACAGTCCATCCAACAACTCTGGCAATTCTAAGAAAAATTATGCTAACTCCCCTTTTCGATCAATTTAACTTGGTCGGAGGTACAGCTTTAGCATTACAAATAGGTCATCGCATATCAATTGACCTTGATTTATTTACGCTTAAGCCATATGATAGCCAGCAAATTATAAACAACCTACTCAAATTAGGAGATTTAGACATTTTGGTGGATAAGCCTCCTTTTCTACAAATTCGCCTCGATGATGTCAAAATAGATTTTCTCCAATTCCCATATCCGTTAGTTCAGGACTTTGTCAACATTGACGACATTCGCTTGGTTTCTATAGAGAATATAGCAATAATGAAGCTTTTAGCCATAGCTCGACGTGGCGTAAAAAAAGACTTTTTTGACTTGTTTTTCATTTTGGATCAGTATACACTTTCGGAGTTGGTAGATAGCTTTGTATCTAAGCTCCCCAATATAGATATGTTTCATATTCTGAAGAGCTTAACCTATTTTGACGATGCGGAATCAGATGCCGACCCCAAAATGCTTTTAAATGTAACGTGGCCCAAAGTCAAAAATACTATCCGGCAGAAAACGCTGAATTACTTGTCTGGGAAGTGATCTATTGCTACCCTATTTATTCCTTCCTAATTTGTCCTGTCCGGAATATTAGGTGCTTCCAGACTTAACCTATTGTACTTGTGCTGTCGGTATTAAGTAGCGGGTAATATAAAATGAGGCTATTTTGTTGCCAGACAAGGCATTAGGAGCGAGCATAGCGGGACTATGTGAGCGACGAACAACCAAGCGTATTGATAAATGAATAGCGTTCCGCCAGAGCGCGGAGGTACAACGAAGAGATACTATATGCCCAAAGTGTCTGCTTGACCCGTCAAACACATCCGCCTATTTCCACCACAAAAGGTACAAAGAACACAAAGACTCGCTCGTTTTGACAGAAAGATATTGTACTCCCTTTTCTGAAGGGCGATTACCCAGCTTGGTCAATCGCAGCATCCGCCTATTTCCACCACAAAAGATACAAAGAACACAAAGACTCGCTCGTTTTGACAGAAAATATTGTACTCCCTTTTCTGAATGGCGATTACCCAGCTTGGTCAATCGCAGCCTTAATTGCCGAGCCTGCGCCTGGCCACTCCAGCGGAGTGTCCGAATATAACCCAGCCAATACACTCCAGCGGAGTGTCATCCTTGTTGCCTAGATATAGCCTGGCCAACGCACTCCAGCGGAGTGCTATCTTCCCACCATACAAGCAAAAAAGAACCAAGAACGCTTTTTAAAATTAGCACGACAAGTAGCCTTATGGATTCTCAGGGCTGTCTCATAAAACCCCATCCACCTATTTCCACCACAAAAGATACAAAGAACACAAAGACTCGCTCGTTTTGACAGAAAATATTGTACTCCCTTTTCTGAATGGCGATTACCCAGCTTGGTCAATCGCAGCCTTAATTGCCGAGCCTGCGCCTGGCCACTCCAGCGGAGTGTCCGAATATAACCCAGCCAATACACTCCAGCGGAGTGTCATCCTTGTTGCCTAGATATAGCCTGGCCAACGCACTCCAGCGGAGTGCTATCTTCCCACCATACAAGCAAAAAAGACCAAGGCTTACTTTTAAGATTAGTACTATGTAGTAGGAAGCGGCAATTGCGGGTATCCGCTATCGCTCAAAACCTGTTGTTGGCTACGGCTTATTCCGACCCAGAGCCTATTTTTGAAGATACTGGTGCCAATATTCTGGGATCGGCTGTGACGGGCTTTTTGCCCAATCCTTTTGTTGCAGGCATTGATAGGCGGGCTCATTTCCTGCCTGCCAAAACTTTTTTATTGGAAATCGGCTTTGTATTTTAACAGGATCATCCTGTATTTTTGCCAAATGAGATACAGCGCAAGTTTACAAAACCCAAATGCATGAGCGAAAAATTCACCCATTTAGACGACAGCGGCAATCCCAGGATGGTGGACGTAGGCGCAAAAGCGCTGACCAAGCGCACGGCTACTGCCCAAAGTATCGTGGTGCTGCCAGAGGAAGTACTTGGGCTGTTGCAAAATGAGGAAATACACACCAAGAAAGGGCCTGTTTTCCAAACGGCTATTCTAGCAGGGCTTATGGCAGCTAAAAAAACCAGCGAATTGATACCGCTGTGTCATCCCTTGGCCTTGGACAATTGCAAGGTCGGCATTCGAATCAATGAGCAGCGGGAAGTGGTCGTTGATTGTACGGCCAGTATTACGGCCAAAACGGGGGTAGAAATGGAAGCCCTGACGGGGGCCAGCATAGCCGCCCTGACGATTTACGATATGTGTAAAGCGTTTTCCCACGACATCGTCATCAAAGAAACACGCCTGATGGAAAAAACGGGTGGAAAGCAGGATTTTGTCCGCTCAACAGAAAGAATATGAAAAAGCATCAAAAACACGCCGCGCTCAGTCGCCCCGCTTATGGCCATTTTCACCGCCAGGAATGGGCCATCATCGGTGCGCCTTGTGGCGAAATACAGCAATTGGCAGGTACGCTTATTCAGGCACTGAAGGGACAATTTGAACTGGCTTATGTGGACGCCAATCACAATAGTCCAGAGCATGACCCCAAAAACCCCATGACCTGGGGTAGCCGGGTGGCCTATACGGATCAAATCAGCCACCACCGCTTTGAGCACAAGCTGTCGCTAAATGACTTCCACTACCGCTATTGGTTCAATGAAGTGGATGCGGTGCTGGTCAATGGCAATCACTTCCCGGCCAAAAAGCAAATCGTTGTTATTGACCCCCGAAAAGAGGACTCGCTGAAGCGCAAACTGGATCGCCTGAACGATGTGGCGTTCCTGCTGTTGGCCGATGGCGTGGAGGCAGTATATCCCTGGTTGTACGAGGCACTGCCCCCACTAAAAGACCTTCCCCATTTTTCCATCCACCAAAGCGAGGCGATTATTGCCTTTTTGCAGCAGCAAATACAGGCTGCCATTCCGCCGCTGTATGGCTTGGTGCTGGCTGGCGGTAAAAGTACCCGCATGGGCCAGGACAAAGGACTGATTGACTACCACGGCAAACCACAGCGCGATCATTTAAAGGACTTGCTGGCGCCCTTTTGTGCAAAAACCTATATATCCTGTCGGCCTGATCAGGTCGGCGAGGTAGCGGACCCCTTGCCCGATACCATCGAAGGTCTGGGGCCTATGGGGGCCATGCTTTCTGCGTTTCGCGCCCATCCGGATGTGGCTTGGCTGGTGCTGGCCTGCGATTTGCCTTTGCTACACAAAAAAAGTATAGAAAATTTGGTCAACAAGCGCAGCCCTTCAAAAGTGGCCAGTGCTTATAAAAGCCCTACGGACGATTTTCCGGAACCGCTGATTGCCATTTGGGAACCTCGCGCTTATCCCATCTTGCTACAATTTTTGGCGCAAGGCTATTCTTGCCCCCGCAAAGTGCTCATCAATTCCAATATCGAATTATTGCTGGCAGACCACCCGACCGCGCTGGAAAATGTCAATGATCCCGAGGAAATGGAAAGGGCGATGGAAAAAATCAAGGAGGGAGCATCGGTAACTTAATCGCCTTGAGAGTAGTACTTACATAAAACAAAAAAGTGCAACTAATTGACAATCAATTAATTGCACTTTTGAATTGTGCCCAGAACAGGAGTCGAACCTGCACAGCCGTAAGGCCACTACCACCTCAAAGTAGCGCGTCTACCAATTTCGCCACCTGGGCTGATGATGGTGCTTTTTTGAAAACCCCGCAAAGATACGCGAATTTACGGTATGCATGCAAGCTTTTTTTCCTTCTTTGACAAATCGTTTGGGAAAAAACTCAGCGGAAAGCAGGATAAAAAAGGTGTTTTTTAGCCGTTATTAAGCGCTGTCGAGCGCAAGCGTTGCAAGAAAGGGGAGGCGAAGATAAAATTTTCCAAAATCTCATTATCGGTGTTGAGCACTTCGGCTTTATTGCCCTGCCAAGCTATTTTACCATCATACAACAAAATGATATGATCGCCAATTTCCATCACGGAATTCATATCGTGGGTATTGATGATGGTGGTGATGTCATTTTCGATCGTAATACTCCGAATCAATTCATCAATAACGATGGCTGTTTTTGGATCGAGGCCCGAGTTGGGTTCATCGCAGAAGAGGTACTTTGGCTTCAGCACAATGGCCCGTGCAATGCCCACCCGCTTTTGCATCCCACCGCTGATCTCGGAGGGGTATTTGCTATTGGCGCCTTCCAGGCTGACCCGCTCCAGACAGTAATTCACCCGGTCTTTCTTTTCTTTGGCAGTCATATTGGTGAACATATCCAACGGAAAGCGGATATTTTGCTCTACCGTCAGGGAATCAAACAAGGCTGAACCCTGAAACAGCATTCCTACCTTCATACGAACCGTGCGCAGATCCTTTTTCTTTAGGTGAGAAAAATCGACTTCATCGTACCAAACGGTTCCTTCGTCGGGTTGTATCAAGCCGACCAGGATTTTCAACAACACCGTTTTTCCAGCACCGCTGCGCCCGATGATCAGGTTAGTCTGCCCCGGTAAAAAAGTGGCAGAAATATCCTTGAGTACTTCTTTATCACCAAAGGATTTGAATATGTTTTCAGCCTTTATCATCAGATCATTTTCGAATCAACAATACACGATCAAGTCAATAACAGCGCAATCAAGTAATCAAACAACAAAATCAAAATATCACTGAATACGACGGCGTTGGTACTCGCTTGCCCCAATTCGATGCTGCCCCCGCGTACATGATACCCCTGATAGGCAGATACGGAGGTGAGCAAAAAAGAAAACACCAGGGCTTTGACAAACATCATCACCACATTGAACTCGACGAAAAAAGAGCGCACCCCTTGCACATACTCCGCATCGGACATAGCACCAGACAAGACCATGGCCAAATAGCCGCCAATGATACTGACAAAAGCCGCCAATGCCACCAATATGGGGATAACAATCATAGCCGCGATGATCTTGGGCATAATCAGGTAAGCCGCTGTATTGACCCCCATGATCTCCATGGCATCGATATGCTCTTTCTGGCGCATCCCACCGATCTCAGCCGCAATATTCGACCCTACCTTGCCCGCCAATACCAGACAAGTAATGGTAGGGGCCAATTCTATGATGGTAGAATCACGTACAATATAGCCGATATAGTAGATGGGCACCAAGGTACCCGTCACCTGATAGGAAAACTGAACGGCCGTCACGGCTCCAATAAAAATGGCAATAAGGGCAACGATCACTAAAGAGCCTACACCAATATCATTCATTTGGCGCATGGTCTCCCGGTAGTACATGTTGAAGCTCTCAGGACGCGATAGCGCTGTTCTCAGCATGATGACGTAACGCCCAAAATGATATAGAAAATTTTTAAAAAACATATTTTCGCGGTGCCTGTTACAAAGCACATAAGCTATAAAAGGCCAAACTTTGATCAAAAGTTGAATGCGATCGCAAAATTAGTGGTTTTTTTGCCATAGCAGGTATTTTTTACCAAATAGTTGGCAGATGCCCCACGCTAACGGACTTCTAAAAGGCAAGATTCCGCGTCAAGTGGGAGTCGGGCCAAGGCATTCAACATCAAAAACTATTTCACCCATGCAAAAAAATATCCTCATCACAGGAGCCAGCCGGGGAATAGGCCATGACCTGGCTAAAATATTGAGTGACCAAGGACACCGGGTGCTCGCCATTTCGCGCAACAGCGAGCTGTTGACCCAGTTGCAACAAAGCTGCTCTGGATTCGTGGATTGCTTGGCCACCGATCTGAGTCGCCCGGAAGCGATCGAACTAATCCTGGAAAAAGTAAGTCTCTTTGGTCACCTGGATTTGGTCGTGAATAATGCCGGGTATTTGTACAAGGAGCAATTTGAGAACATCCCAGATGAACGCTGGCAATACTTGTTTGAAGTCAATGTATTTGGACCGGTAAGGCTGCTGAGGGGCTTATTGCCCTATTTGGAAAAAAGCACTCAGGCACATGTCGTCAACATCAGCAGTATGGGGGGATTTCAGGGCAGCAGCAAATTTCCGGGCTTATCCGCGTACAGTGCATCCAAAGCTGCACTGGCCAACCTGACAGAATGCCTGGCCGAAGAATGGAAAAACAAGGGCATTGCCGTGAATTGCCTGGCATTGGGCGCGGTTCAGACAGCAATGCTGGCAGAAGCCTTTCCCGGTTACCAAGCCCCTGTGGATAGCCCAACTATGGCTCAATATATCGCCGACTTTGCGCTGGAAGGGCATCGGCTTTTCAATGGGAAAATTTTGCCGGTATCGGTTTCTACGCCCTGAGCTTTCGGAGCAGCGACGCCGCCCCATTTCCCGAAAGCGGGGTAAAAATTCCGGGGAAGGATAAAATCCTGTATTTAGCCCTAGCGCTCCATGTCCTTTTCAATTTCCCTGATCTGTCGCTGGTAGGCGAATAGGCGGCGAAAAGCATCAGCTACCTCACGTGTAGGTAAATAGGCAACGCCTTGTCGGTGGTTTGCCGTAGCGATCTGGTAGATGAGGTGCCATTGAGCGGCGATGTCGCGCAGGGCGCTCCAGTAGCTGCCTTTTTCGGCATCGTAGATATGGGTTGGCTCAGAACAGATGCCATTGATTTCAATGATCTGGATGTTTTCTCCGGTATAGAGGTCGTCAAAAGACTGGCATTTTATATCAAAACGCCCATAATAAAAGCCCGGAATTTCTTTGCTAATTTGGTCGAATGTAGCAATAATGCGCCTGTCTATGCGCTCGCTGCTGTTGATGAAGCGCGTGCCTTTGGAGTGGTTGCCGATCACGCCAAGCGGAACTTTTTCACTGATACCTGGTACGTAATCCATTAAGTGTGCATGGGTTTTTAATAAGCGCGGCAACTGTAGGATGGTTCGGTCTTTTTGCCCAATCAGTTGTTCGACGGTGTGATGCCCATCGCCAGTGACGGAGAGGAATTCTTTGGTGGTGAGGGAGGAAACGGTGCCAATCTCCTGGCCGGGCAGGCGGTGGTAAAACACCCCGATTTCACAAGGCAAGGTGATGAATTCCTGTAGGATAAAAGTAAAAGGGTAGCGCAATAGGAATAGCTCTAGCTCTGCTGCGGTTGCTATTTTTTGAACCAACAAGCCCCGGAAACCAATATCGGGTTTGGCGATGAGAGGAAAGACGATTGAAGCTTCTTGCAGGCGATTTAATATCGACATAAAGTCCTCCCCTGGTTGAGCGAGTATGGCGTTGGGGCGATATCGGAGTGGCGTTGTCAGGATGGTATCGTATTTTGATTCCAAACCCAGGCCACCCGTATAAATGCCGGGATTGGCTGCTGTAAAATAGCAGATATGCCTGGCCTTTAGCATCAGCCACAAAAAATAGGGCACCAATGGGTAGTAGAAAGCGCCCGAAGGCCAGTACTCCCAATTCAGCCATTTGATCACATACGGCGTTTGCCTAACGCGAGACCACCACTTCACCTTTGAATCTGATTTTGGATTGGCGGGCTTGTTCCCGCAACAAATCCAGGTACAAGAGGTCTATTTCTCCATTCGTGCGCACCACGCTGCTGATACTGACTGTTCTGACCCTTTCGCGGGTCATAATGATATCGTTGCGGGGGTCGCCGTCGCCAGCGGTTTGGTGAAAATCCAGGATGGATTGCCGGTTGAAGTCGTGCTGGTTTTTTTGCCAACTTTCAAACCACTGTTCGCGTTTGAGCTGAATTTCTCGGTCGTATAAGGTCGCTGAAGACCAAATGTATCGCCCATTGGGATCGAAAAGCCGCACATGCCTTTTTTCTCCATCCCAGCGGCATTCCATGAGCTGGCCTTTTTCGCAAATGATCATGGTGAAAGGCTCCATGCCGGTGAATTCGTACTCTCGAAAAAAATCATCCGCATCGGAATGGCCAAAAAAATCGAGCACCATCAATCCTCGGCTGCGGCGGTATTCCGGCAGGCGAGCATGTCGTTCGAAGGCGCCATTGAGCAAGCAGACCAACCGATCCGTATTGGAAACAGCTATCCAGGTACCGCCCGCTGCTGTATCTCTTGGAAAAGTCAGCTGCTGGTCAAAGCGCTTTTCAGTCGTCAGTTGCTGCGGAGAGCGCTCAGGGGCTTCGTCCCTGTTAGATGTCAGAATATAGTTACCCGACCCATTGGGTATATAGGTTACCGTACACATTTACCTGTAAACTTTTTGACATTTGATATAGGCTGTGCTGCTGCAAAACTATGGAAGCTCACCCAGTCACAAAATAGGATCAACTGCCTTGATGTAAATCAGTGAAAAATAACATTCATTCGTAATATGCAATTACTTGACTTTTCGACTTTCTGGTTAAATCGGGTATGCTGGCTTCATCGGCAGGATAACCTACCGGTATCAATAGGAAAGGGCGTTCATTTTCCGGTCTGTTGAGTATTTCCTGTAAAAAATTCATGGGGCTGGGTGTATGGGTTAGGGCTACGAGTCCGGCGTTGTGAATGGCGGCCAGCAGCATGCCGGTAGCCAGTCCGACGGATTCGGATACATAGTAATTTTTGCTTTTCTCCCCTTTAGAGTCCAGATCGTAGGCTTTTTTGAAAACGATGATCAGATAAGGTGCCATCTCCAGAAAAGGCTTGTGCCAATCGGTGCCAAATATGGCCAGATCTTGCAGCCATTCTTCTGACATGCGGCCATTATAATTGAGGTATTCTTCTTTTTCAGCGGCCTCCCGGATCTTTTTTTTGAGGTCGGTATCTGAAACGAGGCAGAAAGTCCAGGGTTGCTTGTGGGCTCCGGATGGCGCAGTAGAAGCCGTCATGATGATGTTTTCGATCACTTCTTTGGGGACAGGTTTATCGGAAAATTCCCGAACTGTGCGGCGTTTGTCCATAAACTGAAAAAATTCCCGACTCCTGTTCAGCATCTCTGCTTTGGTGAAGCGTATGCCTTTATAAGGGATGAACTTTTGTTCTTGCTCCTTGGTCATTGCTGCAATTTGAATAAAATCAGGCTGCAAAGCTACTGCAAATTGCAAACATTATTTCAGGAATTATAATGGAGGTGTCAAGCTGGCGATGATTCAGGTAGATTATTTTTCCATGTAGTGATCCACAAACTCTACCAAATCCTGGCCGTGTAGGTTTTTGGCGATGACCTTACCCCTTGCATCCAGCAAGAAATTAGCCGGAATGGTTTGTATGCGCAAGGTTGCTAACAAGGGGGCATCATCGCCTTGTAAATGGGAGGCGTGCAGCCACCGATCGGCACCATCTGTTTCTAGGGCTTTTTTCCAAGCTTTTTCACTGGCATCTAGGGCATAGCCTACAATTTCAAAGCCTTTTTCGTGGTGTTTTTCCCATAGAGGGAGCAAAACAGCCCGGTTCTCCCGGCGGCAGGGAGCGCACCAAGATGCCCAAATATCCAGCAAAGTCAGGCGTTTGTTTGCTATGACCGCATGCAAAGTCACGGTGTCTCCGGCCAACATCGGCAACGCAGCATCTGGCAACTGATCGTTTATTAAAATGGGCAATTGTTCCCGACTGGCTTTTTCACAAAGCTGACCCACCCAGGGATGCTCCCCTTGAATGCTTTGCCATTTTTGGCATTGGGCAAACAAAAATTCTGGTATGCGCTCGTAATCATTCACCGGGCTTATCCAGCGAACGGCCAACAGCGCAGCCAGCAGTTCATCGGTTTGTTGGGCAAAGTCCATCATGGGTTGTTGGAAGCTCAACAGGGCGGCCTCTTCTTCTAATAGTTGGGTCTCGTCGTGTTCCGTTGTAGGTTTTAATCGCTGAAACGCGGCTAACCGAATAGCTCTTAGCCGGAGCAAGGCAGCATTGCCCGATGACGGATTTTCAATCGAGAAACTGCTTTGGAATTGGGCAATGGAAGCTTCGACCTGAAGCCGATCTCCGTTTTTCCAGATAATAGGAAAGTAATTGGCTGCCATTGGGTTTTCGTTTTCCAATTTATTGGCAAATCGAGTACCGTGTGGCTGCACGACCAGTTCTAACAATACCGGGTCGGGCGCATTGGGCAGTTCTTCAAAAACAAAGCTTCCATCTGCATTTATGCTTGCCGAATCGATGACTTGCCCGACAAAGCTGGTTGCTATTTCGTCCAAATGACGCGGCTGGATCAAATAAACCTGAGGAGCCCAGCCCTCGTCCAGTTGCAATTTTCCAGATAGCGGCGCTTGTCCGGTGCAATTGGTCGATAGCAGCAGGAGGACAACAGAAAAATAGCTGAGCCATTTCATAGGCCATGTATTCGACATGAGAGGGGGCATTCTTGAATTATTGAGATTTAGTTTTACCCATATCTTTCTCCAACCGTATGAGCAGGCATGTGTGCCTCGATGTCAGCCAAGTCTGCTGGCGTTAATTCCACGTTATAGGCGGCCAAGTTTTCTTCCAGACGCTGAATTTTTCTAGTCCCTGGAATGGTTGTGATTTCATCATTTTGGTTCAATACCCAAGCCAAGGCAATTTGAGCCTTTGTCACGCCTTTACGCAGGGCAATTTGATCGATGATTTCAACGAACTTCAAATTTTCTTTAATCGCCTCTTCCGAAAAACGCGGTTGAGTAAGCCGCCAATCTGTTTGTTCTAAATCTGCTCGACTTTTAATTGCGCCTGTCAAAAATCCCCGTCCCAGCGGGCTGTATGCTACAAAGGTAATACCAAGCTCTTGGCAGACGTCCAAAATCTCGGCCTCTGGTTCGCGACTCCACAAGGAGTATTCGGATTGAAGCGCAGCAATGGGGTGCACCGCATGTGCCCTACGCAGTGTTTGAGCATCCACTTCTGATAGTCCAATGTGCTTTACTTTGCCTTCCCGGACGAGTTCGGACAAGGTACCAACGATGGCTTCTATCTCCACTTGGGGGTCTTGCCGGTGCATGTAGTATAAATCGATGGCTTCAATCCCCAAGTTTTGAAGGCTCTTCTCACAGGCTTGCCGGATGTATTCGGGCTTGCCGTTGATGCCGAGAAATTCGCCATTGGGGCCTCGCATCACGGCAAATTTGGTGGCCAAATGCACGTCTTGCCAACGGCCTTTGAATGCTTTCCCCAGTAAGCGTTCGTTTGCACCCCAGCCATACATGTCAGCCGTGTCGAAAAAATTGACACCCAGATCGATGGATTTATGCAAAGTGTGGATGGATTCTGCTTCGTCGAATGAGCCATAAAACTCGGACATCCCCATACATCCCAAACCGATTCGATTGATGCTCAGCGCACTGTGGCCCAGGTTGGTCGTTTTTTGCATTGCTTTATTTTTTTGTTGTTTCTCAAATCAATGGATCAAAACTGTTGGCGCTTTTGAAACCCATTTTACTTGAGACAAAGTTGGGGTACAAACGGCAAAGGTACACGACCTCAATCCAATGATAAATGACCAATTTCAAAGATACGCTAAGTTTTTCTCGATTTTCGAAATGTGGCGGGCGATTGTTGGGTGTGTTTTTTAAAAAAACGACTAAAATGGGTAGGTTCACTAAAACCCAATTGGTAAGCAATTTCTTTGGAGGAAAAAGCCGTGCTGATCAATAGTGATTTGGCAACTGAAAGGGTGCGCTTTGAAATCCAATCGTTAACGGTTCTGCCGGTTTTACTTTTTATCACTGAATTCAAATAATTGGGGTGCAGGTTCATTTTTTCTGCAAGATATTGCACTTGTAATTTGACCTCGTGTCGGTCGTTTCCCAGTATTTTTTTAAACTCCGCTTCTAAAAGCCTTTTGAAAGATTTCACTATTTGGGAATCCCTATTCCCTTCTTCTATTGGATTGTATTGGGTCCAATATTTCTCCTTTATTTTGAGCAATAGCACCATCAATAGGTTGCCTAAAATTTTATTTTTATACAGCGAGGTGCTGCGGAATTCGATCAAAATTTGCTTGTATAAGGTATTAAAATCCTCAAAGTCATCGGGCGACAGTTTTTGGGGAGGAGCCTTTTCGGCAAGTAAAAAGGGAAATTCCCCGTAAATCTCTTCATGAACGTAATCGCGCAAAAACCGCTCCGTCAAGCTGATAATGTATGCCTCACCTGATTCTACCAATTCATAAGACTTGATGTGCCCCGGATTGGTAAAATAGATGGTTTTCGAATCGAAAGGAAATTCGTGGTCGTCGAGGTAATAAACACCCGAGCCTTCTCTGGTGAGAATCAGCGAGTAGTAATCTGCACGCAAAATGGGAGATTTAAACGGTAAGTGCGGATGAATATCGGGAATGGAAAGTATCGTGAAATCTATTTCCTGCTCAACGGGTAGCCCAAGGGTTTTGTATAAATCTGAAATGTTGTGGTGGATCAGCATATAAGCAGTAAAGGTTTTCGTGTATTAATTTAATGCTGCTATGGCCATAGAATATTTGCAGTATATCCCAGGACCCAATCATAGCCCACTTATCCGCCATCGATCCGCCTCCTGTACCATGCATGAACAAGCAGGCCTCAAAGACCCTAAGTGGCTCTTTGAGGCATGAATTAACAAACCAAAGATAGGAATATTGGTGATCAAATTGATCACCCATCTACCGCTCACTATCCACTACCCAATATTCGATTGGCAAAAAACAACAGCAGTTCTTCCACCCGTTGGGGCAAGCGCTCATCGCCGGGGATATCTGTCAAGCGGGGCAAGTGTTGGGCGAAGTAGAGGTGATTATTGGCCATTTCCAATAAATTGCTGGCCAAGGCGCGGGGGTAGGGAAATTGCGGGTCGTTTTCCAGTATGATGGCGGCCAAAGCTTCGGAAAGTAATTTGTAAGACAGGAAGAAGCCTTCTGCATTTTGAGCATCAACAGCAGCATTGTGGTATGATTTCGTGCCTTCTGCTACGACTATTCGGTGCAACACATCTTCGTCTATGAAGGCTACATCCGTATTTCTTTTAGCCGTATCCACGATGCAACTGATGGCCGTTTTTAGCTTTTCCTGTGGGTCTTTTAGGTGGTTGGTCTTCATGTCTATGCGGAAGCGCAGCCATTCCCAGTACCAATTGACGAGGTACAATAGCAGCATGTGCTTGTTTTCAAAATAGCGGTATATGGCTGGTTCTTTGCAATCGAGGCGTTCTGCCAATTTGCGGAAAGTGAAACGCTCAATGCCCATTTCATCTATCATCAGTACGCTGTGGTACAATATTTTTCGCCCCAAAGCAGTGCGCTGAGGATTGGCTTGGTATAGTTTTTCATTGATGACCAGCTCAATGGAAAGTATAATGCCGTTCTCTTTCATGGCAACAGATTTTAGTTTAACATTTGTCCCAGACTAGTAGAAGCGTAGCGTTGTCGCAATGATTCTTGCAAGCGTCTGCGCGCAAAAAAGATGCGGCTTTTGACCGTTCCTAAGGGAATGGCTAAAGTTTCGGCTATTTCTTCGTATTTGTAGCCTTCGTAGTGCATGACAAAAGGGATCTTCATCCAATCATCCAGATTTTCTACCAACTGAATCAACTCCTCCATTGTGGTAGAGGCTTCTCCGTCGTTGCCGACCTGGATGTTGGATGAATTGATGAAATAGGTGTTATCTGTGTTATCGTTGAGGGTCTGTCGCCTTTTTTTTTGGCGGTAATTGTTGATGAATGTATTGCGCATAATGGTCATCAGCCAGGCTCGCAAGTTGGTTTGAGGTTGGTACAGGTTCTTGTACTTAAAAGCCTTATAAGCTGTCTCCTGCAACAAATCGCGGGCATCTTCTTCATCTCTGGTCAGATGGATGGCAAAATTGAGCAAACCTTTTTGGAGGCCGTCAAAAGCGGAATTGAATTCAATAGTTGACATAAGCTCATATTAGTTTTAGTTACAAAAATGATAGCTTTACTATCTTTAATGCAAATATAACAAACTTTTGTGTAAGTAGTTTATTTTTTTCATTTTTTTTTTGACCATTTGCAAAAGGCTGCCTACCGATAGAAAAGTGTTATATTGGCGGACGAATTTCATAAAAATGAAAGAGTTTATTTATCAAGGTGCTTCTATTGCTTATCACACCAAGGGAAAGGGGGAAGTGATTTTGCTATTGCATGGTTTTTGTGAAGACAGCGGTATTTGGGAAGAATTTCAAACCGAAATACTGGAAGAAGGCCACCGAGTCGTGCGCATAGATCTACCAGGTTTTGGCCAATCGGCTGCCATAAACCCTATCAGCATAGAAGAAATGGCCGATTTGGTAAAAGCCTTAATGGATCATTTGCAAATAGCGCAGTTTATTTTCATAGGCCATTCTATGGGCGGTTACATTGCACTAGCCTTTGCCCAAAAATATCCCTCCTATTTGAAAGGGCTGGGCTTGTTCCATTCTCAGCCTTATGCAGACAGTGAAGAAAAAAAAGCCAATCGCAAAAAGAGCATTGAGTTTATTCAAAGGCAGGGAACCATTCTATTTGTCAAGCAATTGATTCCCAACCTCTTTGCGGAAGCCTTTGTCAAAAGCAACTCTTTCCTGCTGGATAAGTTGGTGTACCGCGCAACCCAATACCCGGCGGAAGGCATTATGGCCGCTCAGCAGGCGATGATCGACCGGGTAGATCACAGCGAAACACTTGCTCGTGTAAACTGTCCGGTACTATTTATAGTAGGCAAGGAAGACAAAGCCATTCCTTCTGAAAATAGCATGGAACAACTGCACCTGCCTCAGGATGCCAGCATACACGTACTGGAAAAAGTAGGACACATGGGTATGTTTGAAGCGAAAAGAAGCTGCCAAACGGCTATTAAAAATTTTGCAGCCTATTGTAGGCAAAAAACCAGTGGCGCATGATCGCCCAGATTCTTATTTTGCTTTTGGCCATTGTACCCGGGTTATTGATATGCTGGTATATTTATAAACTGGACAAGTACGAGAAAGAACCCACTTGGCCCTTGATAATCGCTTTTTTCATTGGCGTGCTTCTTACACTACCAGCTTTCAAAATCGAGGCTTGGGCCAGTCAATCGGGCTGGGATGAAACCGCATATGTGGGAACTGCACTTCTGGCTTCATTTATTGTGGTTGCACTCACCGAAGAGGCGTTGAAATACCTGGCGCTAAGGATATATCCGACCCAGCAGTCGTTTTTTAATGAGCCGATGGATGGCATTGTTTATGCCGTTATGCTTGGGATGGGATTTGCTACGGTAGAAAACATCATTTACGCTGTGCGATACGGTATTGAGACCACCGTTTTGCGCAACCTGACTGCGGTGCCCGCCCATGCTGCATTCGCAATAATCATGGGTTATTTCATCGGTTTGGCTAAATTTTCAAAGGAAGGGCGGCAATTGAAATGGAGTTTGGGTTTGCTTATCCCCTTTCTGTTGCACGGCACCTATGACTTTTTCATCTTACAGGAAATCTACGATGGCCTGATGATTCTCGCACTTTTTACTTTGGGTTATAGTCTGTACCTGTCTCGCCGCCTGGTGCTGTTGCATCAGGAGAATTCCCCGTTTCACGACTGAGTTTGGGGTTGTTGGCATGCCGCTCAGCATCGCGTTGCGTCTTTTTTTCAAGGTTGCGCTGTAGGGCCGTTGTCAGATCAACACCCGTTTGATTGGCCAGGCAGATCAAAACGAACAACACATCGGCCATCTCGTCGGCCAGATTTTCGGAAGCACGGGCTTCATCATCGCTGGCTTTGAAGGATTGCTCACCGTACAGCCGTGACATGAGCCGGGCTACTTCGCCCACTTCTTCCATCAAAATGGCCATATTGGTCAATTCGCTGTAATAGCGCACTCCTATGGTGTTTATCCACTGGTCAACCGTTTTTTGTGCATCTGTCAGCGTCATTATTCTTTGTTTTTGGAATCCATTAAAATGGTTACCGGGCCGTCGTTGAGCAACTGCACTTTCATATCGGCACCAAAGACCCCCGTTTTTACAGATAGGCCGCTGATGGCTTCCAGGCGTTTTACGAAAGTTTCATACATCGGTATGGCAAAGTCAGGTTTGGCAGCTCGTATGTACGAGGGTCGATTGCCCTTTTTGGTGCTGGCATGCAAGGTAAATTGGCTCACCACCAGCAATTCACCGTCAATATCTTGCACCGAGCGATTCATCACGCCCTGCTCATCGTTGAATACCCGTAACTGGCTGATTTTTTTGCACAACCAGTCGATGTCTTCTTCCTGGTCGGCATCTTCTATGCCTAGCAAAATGAGGAGTCCCGACCCAATGGCCGAGTGGATATGGCCATCGATGGTGACGGATGCCTGGGTAACTCGCTGTAAGACAGTTCTCATTTTTTCCCGATATTATTTTGCGTCAAGCTGGCCAAAGATAGGCAAATTGGGATTTCTTTAATAACTTTTGCGCAAGCGGGCAACAGCTCCATTGGGCAATATTACACTGACAAAAATCAACCCACCCACTGACTTTCCTCATCTATGTTGCATGCAAGTAAGGATTAAATTTGTGGTCTAATGCTAGGTCAATTGGGTGTTCAATCGTAGTTGTCGATCCACTTTTTTAGGATCGACTATGCTGTCGCCTCGAATTATCGGGGCGACAGTTTTTTTTTGGAACTAATGGATAACTCATGGGTTATATCAGAAAATAGACGATGATTGTTCAAACAGAATTCACCCTACCCCCCTACCCGCGAGGCTACCATATTGTTACTGCTATCGTTATGCGTCAGTTGCCCAATTTACCCGAAACGGGCTTGCTGCACTTGTTCATCAAACACACCTCCGCCGCCTTGGCGATCAATGAGAATGCCGATCCAGATGTCCTGACCGATTTTGAAAGCATCTTCAACCACATCGTGCCAGAAAACCTGCCTTTTTTGCAACATACCATCGAAGGCACAGACGATATGCCTGCTCATATCAAAGCAGCCATGATTGGTTCGTCTATTTCGATTCCAATTACCAATGGCCGTTTAAACCTGGGTACCTGGCAAGGTATTTACTTGTGCGAATTCCGCAATCGGGCGAGCGGGCGAACGCTGGTGGCGACAATTTGGGGGTAAAAGTTAGAGAAAAGCGAGGCAAAGTTTGTGGTTTCAAGTTTCAAACGAGGTTAAAGCTATGTTTTGTTTCTGGTTTCTGGTTTCATATGAAACTAGAAACCAGAAACCCGATTCACATCTACTCTACCACCAACTTTACCCTACCAATCAGCCCTTCGTTGACCACCACTTGCAACCAATAGATACCGGAAGGCAGTGCTTCTACATCTATAGCGAACGTATTGTCCGACACAAGCCTTTCCTCGAGCAAACGGCTATTGGCATCGTAAAGGCGCATTCGGCCCTGCCATACTTCTAAATCCTGTACGGCCAACCATATTACTTTATTGGAAGGGTTGGGATAGGCGGCCAATGATATTTTTTTCAATTGAAAAGGTGGATTCCCTTCATTGCTCACTGCAATGAAATTTTCCGCTACTTCGTGCCAGGTAGTATTGGTGATGACCGGCTTGTTGAAATCGAAATAAATAGCGGCATTGTTAAATATTCGGCTGCCTAAGTCCACTTCGGGTTGCTGATCGATACGGAAACTGACAAAGCCATGAGAGGCCGCTTCGTTGGCGTTGCTGTCGGGTAGCATGATGTTGTCGAAATAGAAATGGAGTACATTCGCCTCGCTCAGTGTCCAACGGTAGGGATGGCTGGCAGCACCGGGTTGAACACTGGCCGGGTTGAGCAAAGCGGAAAGGGTATCGCGAATGACTACATTAAAGGCCGTATCTGTACCTGTATTTTGGAAGCGGATCAGGTATTCCAGCGAGGTATGGGGTTTGATGAAATGATCCGCTCCGTAGCCCATAGGGAAGGCCTGCTTGTCGTTGGGGTCGTATGCCCCGATACTAGCGTGGCAATCGATATCGGTGAATTCATTGGGCGGATAAATTGGAAATTGATTAAAAAAGCCTGTGCTGAAGGGTTCGCCCTGACTTTCTACACAGCCTTCCAGGGTAACACTCACATAAGGGCTGTTGATCAGATCGGGTAAGCGCTTTGCTTCCATGCGGAAAGTGGCCCCATCGGTTGGATAGACCTGCTGCAGAGAGTCCCCGGCATTCAATTGGAAGGGGGCCAACAAATACATCACATCATCTTCGATGACGATAAAATTGGAATTGCCCTGCATGTTGGAGCTGCCGATGTTTTTCAAGGTAAAAACGGCAGAATCACCAGCGCATCGGGCATGCAAGTCTATTTGCGCCAGCGATTGACTGCTACCGATACATAACGTATCGGGAAAAACATGGGCTTCGGTGCAATGGGTCTGCCCAAGCACGGTATTGTCGCAATCCAGGTAGGCCACGATTTGAAAACTGCCACAGGCCAAAGGCGCCACATCTCCTACGGAAAAACGGTAACTCTGACCTCCAATTGGCTCATAAGGCAAGGTGGCCGATTGGATGGATAGATAGTCGTCCAATTGTACATCTACGTAAGCATTTTCTGCCGTTTGCGTACCTGTATTGCAATAAGTGATGGTGTAAGTATTGTCAAAACAGCGGCGCAGAAAGGGCATAGCTATATCAACTTGCATCAGCGGACAAAGCTGCTGTGTCTGTATGGGCATCGACAGGGCTACCGAATCATACGGCACGGCTAAGTCAAAGCTATATTCCGGCACACAAGGCACCCAAAGATCGTTGGGCAGTATGACAGCAACCGTGTAAGCGCCGGTGTCCACAAGCAAGGAAAAATATCCTGCCGAGTCAGAGGTCGTATATTGCACCCCGTCATCACTAGTAACCTGGATGATCCATTCGGGTATCCCGGCTTCGAGCAGATCCGGTTGGCAATTGGTATTTTCATCCAGAAAAATTTGTCCATTGATCCTGTTCGTGCGGGAAAAACCCAGGCCGTCTGTTTTGATGACGAAAGCGGAGAAATCATTCACCCCTGTTGCGATATAACCGCCATCTGGGCTTAGCTCAATTTGTCCAAACAGCATCATTTCTCCAGATATAAGCGGATCAAAAAGCCTTTCCCAAATAATAGCCCCATCGGGTGCAATTTTTGTAATGAAAGCGGTGCTGCTAGTGGGATAATAGAGGGTATATTCATCAAAAGAACCGACCATCACAAAATTGCCGTCACTAGTCGCTTGGATGTCGCTGATTTTTGCCTGAAAATAGGCATAAAATAAATCAAAGACCAGATTGCCGTTTTCGTCTAATTCTGCCAGATAAGGACTCAACCCGGCAAAGCCATTGACACCACCCCCGATTAAGAAATGGCCATCTGTTTTTTCTTGCACAGTCCACAATTCGTCAGAGATGCTGACCATCGTATTGTTCGTCCACAAGGTATCCAAATTGTCATCGAACCGGGTCACTTGTGCCCATGAAGCGGAGCCGTTTGTCGTTCGGCCAACTGCAATAAATCCACCGGCATTTGCGGCTTCTATGTCTTCTAATGGCGGATAAGCGGCTTCTCCCTCGAGCGCAGCTAGTTTTTCCCACAACAACTCGCCTGCGTCGGTAACTTTGATAAAATAATTATATCGGGCGCTTGTTTCTGATTCAATGGCCAAACCGCTGATCAAAAAAGAGCCATCCGGGCAGGGTGTAAACGCTCCGGCAGAGGCTGTTTTCCCGGCAGGGTGATAGACCTGTTGCCAAAGGGTATTTCCCAAAGCATCCAGCCGCATAGCTATGATGCCAGAGGTATCCGCTCCAATATCATACAACTCATTGTAAGAGCCAACTACCAAATAATCACCATTTGTCAGCACATGAATCCCCTCCGGACGATCATTGCGAATATCGCCTTCATTGAACACCCGTTCCCATTGAATTTGGCCGCCTGCATCGAGCTTTAGTACCCGCATGTAATTCCGAATGGCACCGGTAGGCAAATCCACCCTGCTCAATAAAACATAACCGCCATCTGGCGTGGGCTGAATTTCCCTGCCATAGCCATAACTGCCTAAACCATTGGCATCATAAGGATAGGAACGCTCCCAACCCTGGCCAAAAAGACAGGAATTACTACCAAAAACAAGTACAGAAACAATGAAAAGGTAAGCATATCTCATGGGTAAATATTTTGATGCTACAAATATTCGCTATTATTCCTGCGGTTTCAAAGACAAAAAAGCGGATTCATCAAATGAAATGGTTTGATTTTCCCTTAAAATGCCTTTAATTTAAAGTTTCTCCAAAAAAATCATCAATCAAATTAAAATTTTAAATAATTTGAAAAACAGCAAACTTCTGCAAGTTATTGAACATTTGGATAAGCGGGAATTGCGGGAATTGAAGCCATTCCTTCGCTCCCCTTTTTTCAATCAGCGGGAGGAAGTCGCTCAATTATTCGATTACATCGTAGACTGCCTCTATCTGCTCGACATAGAACCAAGTAAAACAGGCGCTCACCGCTATCTGAAGCGCCCTGAACCTTTTGAGCCGCAGCAAATTCGCTATTTGATGAGTTGGTTGTTGCAACTCATTGAAAAATACCTGAGCCTTTCGGCCTTTTTGGAGGATGACGTAGGTCAAAAAATTGCCTTGAGCCGGGTTTATCGATCAAAAGGGCTGCAAAAGCATTTTGAACAGAATTATCAAAAGCTGCTAAATCAACAGCAACAACAACCCTTTCGACATGCCGAGTTCTACGAAAGCCAGTATCGAACCGAATTGGAGCGCTATCAGTTTCGCGCAGCACAGCAGCGTTTTGTCGAACAAAACCTGCAAGTCATTTCGGATAATATTGACTTGGCTTATATTTCACGCAAGTTGAGGCAAACTTGCCTGTCGATATCGCATCAGACGGTTTACAACACCGCTTATCAATTTGGCCTATTGGAAGAAGTACTCCAGTATGTTGAAAAAAACAATTTGCTCCCCATCCCCGCTGTTGGTATTTACTACCATTGTTTTTTAGCTTTGCGAACAACTGAAGAGGCGCATTTCAACGCTTTCAAAAAAGGCATTTTAGACCACGAAGCCCTATTCCCGGCTGAAGAGCTACGCGATTTGTACCTCCTGGCACTCAATTATTGCATCCGGCGGCTCAACGACGGCCTCCAACATTATGCCGGCGAAGGGCTTGATCTTTATAAAGCGGGGCTGGCTAATGGCGTTTTGTTGTCCGATAACCGCCACCTCTCGCGATTTACTTACCGCAACATCGTGGCAATGGCTTTAAAGGTAGGCGACCTGGAGTGGGTAGCCACTTTTATCCGGGATTATAAATCGTTTCTAAAAAGTGAGTTTCGCGAAAGCATGTATTCTTTCAGTTTGGCCAGGCTGGCTTACCAGAAAAAAGACTACGGACAGGTGCTAGAG
Organism: uncultured Saprospirales bacterium; assembly: GCA_937864265.1. GTDB lineage: Bacteria > Bacteroidota > Bacteroidia > Chitinophagales > Saprospiraceae > CALMIR01. The sequence continues at coordinate 26,293 of CALMIR010000142.1, forward strand.
CTCTTACAGCGTTCGGAATACAGCGACCTGCTGCTCAACCTGGCAGCCAAAACCCTAATGCTGAAAACGTTTTACGAACTCCGCGAGTATGACCTGCTGGATGCCCATCTACAGGCTATGAAGGCTTTCATCCGCCGCAAAGACCTCATCGGCTACCACAAAATCAATTACAACAACATCATCCGCTTCACGCAAAAACTATTGAACCTCAACTTCAACGCCCCCTCGGAAAAAGCAGTGCTGATGCGTCAAATACAAGCAGAAGAACACCTGACCGAAAGGGAATGGCTATTGGAGCAACTGGAATGAGTACTTTTGCCTCATTAGGTGGCAGGTTCATCATGCTGGATCCCGAAGTCCTCCATCAATTCAATGCCGTAACTGCGGATCACCTCTATGATTTCAATGGCTCTTTTTCCCCGTTCTGTGATGGAATATTCCACCTTTGGCGGCACCACCGGATAAGCCTCCCGGTGGATAAAGCCTTCTTCTTCCAATTCCCTGAGCTGGGTGGTCAGCATTTTATGGGTAATGTGCGGGATGTCTTTTTTCAATTGTCCATAGCGCATCACCCGGTTTCTCAAACGCCACAGAATGGGCATTTTCCAGGTACCCCCAATTCGGCCCATCGCAAATTCTACCGGATTGTAGTACAACTTGTTTTTAAAAATAAATTCTGGCATAGCCTTACTTTCCTAAAAGTGTGTATCGGAGTAAAAAGTGAGTATATTGACAAAAGTAATATATCTACTCATTTTTGTTGTGTCAATTTTATCTGCTCATTAATGCAGAAAAATTGTAAAACCATACTGCCAGCCTTAGGCAACACCGATGGCATGGGCAGCAAATTCATTAACAAAAGTCAAAGCACAACAAAATGGAAAAGGTGATAGAAAAAAACACGTATGTTCATGCACATGGCATGCCTTCAAAAGGAAAAATTTTAATGGTAGCCAGTTCCCCCGCTGTTTCTCAGCAAACTGGCTGGCCGATTGGCTTCTGGGCTGCCGAGCTAACCCACCCGCTGCGGGTTTTTCAGGAAGCAGGATATGACGTAGAACTGGTTTCTACCGAAGGCGGCAAACTGGAAATGGATGCCTACTCCAGCCCAACTGATGCCAGCGGCTATTCTGCCCACGATGTTATTTCGCTGGGCTATCTGCAACAGGAACGCTTCAAGGCGATGCTGGAAAACACCAGAAAACTCAGCGAAGTGGATCCGCAGGACTACGATGCCATTTTTCTGGTAGGCGGGCAAGGCCCGATGTACACCTTCCGGGGCAATAAAGCACTAGAACGCCTGTTTGCCAGTTTTTACGAAGCGGGTAAGCCAAGTGCCGCAGTATGTCATTCTACCACTTTACTGCTGGAGGCCAAAAAATCGAACGGCGAATTGCTGGTTGCAGGAAAAACCTGGACGGGCTTTGCCGATGCTGAAGAGGAATACGCCGATCAAGCCGTGGGGATGAAAATACAACCTTACCGCATAGAATCGGAAGCCCAAAAAATACCAGGTACCCACTTCAAGGTAGCGGCTCCTTTTTCTTCCTATGCCATTAAAGATGGTAACCTGATTACTGGGCAACAGCAAAATAGTGGTGCTGCTGCTGCGGAAATGGTGGTTGAATTACTTGGCTAATAATACGTGGATCAAAGCAGGTGCAAGTCCCTGCTTTGATCCTTATTCCACAATACACATGAAGCAATTATTTCTTTTGTTGCTGCTTTGGGTCAGCCCAAGGGTCGGGCAATCCCAAATACCCGTTGAAGTTTTTGTGGGGCACGAAAAAACGACGCTTGATGTCTTGTTTTTCAAATTTTTCCAAACCAAACAGGCGGATACTGGTAGTCAGCCCACTCGCTGGCTTTTTTTCAACCGGAATCGGGCAAGCGTGGATTACCGGATGAGTACTAACCAATATTTGCCCCTCTTTGGCTTCACCGAAGCTGTTTCTTACAACCACCCAAAGCTGAAAGGGCTTGCCCCGGTAGCTGTTGTGCAAATACTTAGTTGGGGCGTTTTCCCAAAAGCAGGCCTGCAATACGCGCATACCCAAAAGTCGTTCACGCTGTTCAGTTGGTTGGTTACAGAAACCACCTCAAAACCAGCAATTGACTATTTCCTATTGATGCGCTATACCCCAAAGCTCAACGACAAGTGGCACCTTTTTACTCAACTTGAAAGTGTCAGTGCTTTTCCCACCAATGCCAACGAAGACTTCAACTTTACCCAGCGCTTTCGTTTGGGCCTCAAAAAGGGTCAATGGCAGTGGGGCGCGGGTGTCGATTGGCAGCAGACAGGCAGAAACACCTGGATAAATAACGAAAATATAGGCAGTTTTTTAAGGCACGAATTCTAAATCTATGATTCTCAAACGCAATTTCAACCCCATCAAGGTAATCCAGTATGTCAAACTGGAACTGGGCTTTTCGCTAGCCATTGGGCTGGCCGTGTATTTTTTACACCGCAGCCAGCTTTTCCAGGCTAGCCTGCCTTTCTCCGTAGCGGCTATCCTAGGTAGTGCCCTGGCCATATTCATCGCCTTTCGCAACAACAGTGCTTATAGCCGTTGGTGGGAAGCCCGCACCCTTTGGGGCGGTATTGTCAATTCCAGCCGGGTTTTGGCCAGGCTAATCATCACCTTTACCGATAGTCACGCCCATCAGGCCAATTTTGATCTTGCCAGGAGTGATCTTTTTAAAAAAGAAATGGTTTATACCTGCATAGCTTGGGTGCATGCCTTGCGCCTGCATTTGCGCAAAGCATCCGTTTGGGACGAGCTGCGCCCGTTTTTATCTCAGCAGGCATTTGAAGCCATGCATGCTTCGCAAAACAAACCCAATTATTTGCACCTGCTCATGGGGCAAAACATATATAAAGCGATGGCCAATGGCACACTAGGCGGCTTCGACAGCTTTCAGATGGAAGGGCAGTTGCTGGCATTGGCCAATTACCAAGGCGGATGCGAACGAATAAAAAACACGCCATTGCTTCGGCATTACGACTATTTTACCCGCTTGTTCCTGTATGTGTTTATGCTTCTATTGCCGTTTTCTCTGATCGGCGATTTCAGCAAGCTGGGCATTGAATGGTGGATGGTTCCCGTTTCGGTAATCATTGCTTTTGTATTTGCCATCATTGGGAAAGTAGGAGAAGTGAATGAAGATCCCTTTGAAAACCGCATCACGGATGTGCCCCTATCGGCGCTTTGCAATACCATAGAGCGGGATTTGAAAGAAATGCTGGGCGAAAAAGATTTACCACCTAAAGCAGAATCAGAAAAAGGATACCTTTATTAACCTATAAAACGCAGTCTATGAAAATTGCTATCATCGGCACAGGCAACGTTGGCAGCGCTCTGGCCACCCATTGGGCCAACAAAGGCCACGAAATCTATTTGGGTGTTCGCAACACCGCCGAATTCAAGGGGAAAAATTTGCTGGAAAACCCTCAAACCTCTGTTTTCGAAATAGCCGAAGCCGTGAGCCTATCGGAGGTGATATTGCTTTCCACCCCCGCAACAGCTGCTATTGAGGTGGTGCAATCTCTTGGCGATACTAGCGGCAAAGTAATCATCGATGCCATGAATATCGTCATGGGCCGAGGGCCACAGGGTTACAAAAACACGGCTGATGCGATATTGGATCATACCTCAACCCGCGATGTGGTTAAATGTTTCAATACAACGGGCTTCAACAACATGGTCAACCCGGTTTACCACGACATCCCGGTAGATGTTTTTGTAGCGGGCGACAGCGAAAAAGGTAAGGCCGTTGCTATGCAACTCGCCAAAGATGCCGGTTTTGGCGCGTGTTACGATATAGGAGGCAACGACAAGTTTGAGTTGATGGAACAGTTTGCCTGGTTTTGGATCAATTTGGCGATGTTTCGCGGTCAAGGCAGAGAAATCGCTTTCAAGCTAATGAAAAGAACCTGAAAATCAGGCCCGCGATCCAAAGCTTTTTTTCCAGCCGTAGCGAATCAATAACAATAAGCCAATAAAAATGAGGATCACCTGGGTAAAGGGCAGATAAGAAAATACAATGATCCGGGTGCGATCGATGAACCACATAATAGCAAAAACGGCCAGGATCATGGTCAACAAACCTGATATTTTGTCAAACCCTGGGATATGATCCAAATCAACGTTGCGGCGAATGATCAGCAGCGTGACGACCATGGAGAAAATGGGCAATACCTGCATCAGCACATCTGCATTCAATATGCTGCCCCGGCCAAACAAAAATTGATAGACGCTGATCACAATTGCGAATAGGCCTGGTACACACACCAAATAAATCAAAATGCCATATAAGTATTTCCAGGGGCTTAAATGACCTTCGTTTTTGCCCAAAATGCCTGCCAGAAAAGCCGCTACGGGTATGATACTGAAATAAAAAAGCACGTAAGCCGGATTGTTGCCCAATAGTTCAAAAAATTCTTGTAAGGTCATGTTGTAATAAAATAATGTGGTTTGGATGATGCCGGGCAAATATAACATTTATAAATTTGGCTGCTCTGAAATCCATTTTTAAATCTGCTGCGCATAAAAACCATAACATGTCATCCAAACCATACCTCCTCGCCGAATCCACCTGGAAGACAGTAAAAGACAGCGATTACCAAGTGGCGCTACTGCCTTGGGGCGCTACGGAAGCGCATAATTTTCACTTGCCGTATGCGACCGATTGCTACGAAGCGGAGTATGTTGCCGCTGAGGCTGCTCGTCAAGCTTGGGAAATGGGCGCTAAGACCATTGTGTTGCCCTGCATCCCTTTCGGCGTGAACACCGGACAGCTCGATGTAAAACTGTGCATGAACATGTTGCCCAGCACCCAATATGCTATCTTAAAAGATGTGGCGGATGTATTGCTCCGGCACCACATTCAAAAACTGGTGATCATCAATTCGCATGGCGGCAACAATTTTAAAAACATGATTCGAGAAATGTCTATTGACTTTCCTGAGGTGTTCATGTGCAGTGTGGATTGGTGGCGAATCGGTGAGGCCAGACAATATTTTGATGAACCAGGCGATCATGCCGGCGAGCTTGAAACTAGTGTGATCATGTATATTCAACCTGAACTTGTCCGTCCATTGGAAGAAGCCGGCCCAGGCATAGGTCGAAATTTCAAAGTGAAAGCATTGAGGGAAGGATGGGTAACGACCCAACGCCAATGGACCAAAGTGACTGATGATACAGGAGTGGGCAATCCTTCAAAGTCAAGCGCTGAAAAAGGGCGTCATTTTCTGGAAATGACAACCCGCGAAATCGCTATTTTCCTTTCCGAGTTGGCAGCAACGGATTTGGAGGATTTGTATGAAAATTGAACGGTATATCCCAAATAAAAAGGCGGATTACATAAGCACTACCAATAAAAAATGGAAGAAAATCTATTGACCATACACAACATCGCGATTGCCGCAGGGCAAAAAGAAATTGTCAAAATTCCGGTTGGCAGGCTGCCTTCGGGCAATCAGATCAGGATACAGGCACACGTATTTCGAGCAGTACAACCAGGCCCTACGATGTTGGTATTGGCCGGAGTGCACGGCGATGAAATCAATGGGGTGGAAATTGTACGCCGTGCCCTGCAACAAGATTATTTCGAGCACCTCACAGCAGGTTCTGTCATCGTGATCCCCATTCTCAATCTGTATGGTTTTTTGAATTATTCCCGCGATGTGCCGGATGGGAAGGATGTGAACCGCAGTTTTCCCGGCAGTTTGAATGGTTCCCTGGCTTCAAGGGTAGCGCGCACCCTGGTCAATAAAATATTGCCCCATATCGATTTCTGCATTGATTTTCACACAGGAGGCAACGGCCATTACAATTATCCGCAAATCCGGTTCTCTAAAGGCGATACGGCATCCGAAGAATTGGCCCGTGCCTTTGGCGCACCCTTTTTAATAGAAAAGCCGCCTCTCCCGCATTCCTTGCGGAAAACGTGTTTGGAAATGCACAAGCCCATCATCGTTTTCGAGGGCGGCGAAAATTTTCGCTACGATGGCTTGTCTATTGAAAAAGGTCTGCTGGGACTGAAGCGAATCCTATTGCACAAAGGGATGATCAGCCAACCCGTGGATATCGTTAGCCAGCCCGTTGTTTTCAGAAAATCCAGTTGGATTCGCACCCCTCGGGCAGGCATGTTTTTATGGATCAAAAACTCTGGCCACCAAATACACAAAGGGGAAGTATTGGGCATCATTAACGACCCTTACGGGCAGGAATATACCAAGGTAAAAGCCTCCCGCGACGCCTACATAATAGGACACAATAATGCCCCCTTAGTCAATCAGGGCGATGCGCTATTTCATATTGCCTGGCACGCTGATGATGACGGCAGTTCGGAAGCAGAGGAATAGTTTTGTAAGTGCCAATCACTCAAAAAGCGCCCGGTACAATTCTTCAATCTTACCAATGGTCTTCACCTGGATGTCATACCGCTCTTGGCTGATCCCTTTTGTATTGTATTTTGAGATATAAATTTCGCGGAAGCCCAAGCGGTTAGCCTCCTGGATGCGCTGCTCTATGCGGTTGACCGCTCGAATTTCGCCAGATAAACCGACCTCGCCTGCCAGACAAATATTAGCGGGAATCGCCACATCTTCCAAAGAAGAAATCAATGCCGCTACAATAGCCAAATCTATAGCAGGGTCGTCCACCCGTATGCCGCCAGCGATGTTCAGGAAAACATCATTCTGAGCAAAAGGCAGCCCCCCTCGCTTTTCCAACACAGCCAATAGCATGCTCAATCGGCGCAGGTCAAAACCAGTGGCCGAGCGCTGCGGACTGCTATACACCGACTTACTGACTAGCGCCTGGGTTTCGATCAGCATGGGCCGAAGGCCTTCAATAGTTGCCGCGACAGCACTTCCACTGAGGTCTTCGTCTTTTTGCGAAAGCAGCAATTCAGAAGGATTAGATACCTCTCTCAAGCCATTGGACTGCATCTCATATATGCCTAGTTCATCTGTTGAGCCAAATCGGTTTTTAAGCGTCCGCAGTATCCGGTAAGTGTAGTTGCGGTCGCCCTCAAACTGCAACACAGCGTCCACGATATGCTCCAGCAGTTTGGGTCCAGCAATAGAACCTTCTTTGGTGATGTGGCCAATGATGAAAATGGGTATATGGCTTTCTTTGGCAAATCGCTGCAATTCGCCTGTGCTTTCCCTCACCTGGGATATACTGCCGGGCATGGATTCTATAAAAGGACTGGACAAGGTTTGGATGGAGTCAATGATCACCAGATCGGGTTGTAGTTGCTGGGCAAACTGCAATATTTTTTGGGTATTGGTTTCCGTAAGGATATAACAATCGGAGCGTTGGTTGCCAATCCGATCGGCCCGCATTTTGATCTGTTCCTCGCTCTCCTCACCCGATATATATAGCACCTTAGCGGGCAGGCTCATGGTCAATTGGAGGAGTAAAGTTGATTTGCCAATACCGGGCTGTCCGCCTATCAGTACGAGAGAACCAGGGACAATGCCTCCCCCCAATACGCGATTCAATTCTTCATCCGGGCTTTGCAATCGCCAGGTATTGCCCGTTTGGATTTCTGCCAGAGGAATAGGCCGTGGAGTTGTTTTATCGGACTCTGGTCGCCAGTTTTTGCGCTGTGCCTCTTGTATCGTATCTTTGGAGATGACTTCCTCTGTGTAGGTGTTCCATTCATTACACTGGGGGCATTTCCCAACCCACTTAGGAGACTCTGCACCACAATGGTTGCAAACAAATATTACTTTTGATTTTGACAAACTTTTTCGGTTTTTATTTGTTGGTATAAAAGTTTTCCAAACTTATCTTTTGAAATTTTAATTCAAAAAAAGTTGGAAAATTCAAAAAAAAGCATTTAATTTGCTTAACAAAATCTTTGAAACAGCAGGAAAGTAACTTCAAACCATTTCAAAAAGTCGAAATGTGTGTTTTTTTTAAAAAAAAAATAGTTAAGCTTGTCACAAATTTAAAAAATACTGTTAACTTTGCGTTAAACTTACAATAAGTTGAACCAAAAGATTTTACGACTGTTGTATGTTAGTTTAAAATTCTGATTTCAATTTCTCTTGAAGAAGAGTATTCATATGTAGATTGTTTTCATTTGGTTTTTTGGGGTTATACAGGGTGCTGCGTTCGCGTAGTTACCCTGTTTTTTTTTCTCATCCGCAATAGTTGTCCAACAACTATAATTCCCGTTTTCATACTTTTTTTTCTTTTAAAAAAAAGATGCTATCTTGCCCCCGTTTTTATTCCCTCTATCATTACTCGGTTCATATAGCCCCCTTTATCCTCTCTTTCTTCCATTAGTTTGGATTGAAGAAGGCTCCAAGTGGCCGTTTTCAAAAATAGATTGCATAGTTTACATTCTGACCATTCTAAAACCAGAAAAAGGTTATTGTAACACTTTCATCATAAAGACATATGTCACAGCCTAAAACAACGTCTAAACCCATCCCTTTTTGGCTAACGACCATAGCTAATACAGGCACACTGGGAAAAATCACACTCAGCCTCTTGCAACTCATCCTGCTGACGCTGGCGGTCATTCAACTGGACATTGAGAAGGATTTGCAGCTGCCCAGGCTGATGCCTTTTGTCGTAGTTGTATTCCTGGTACATGCCATCACTCCAATTAAATACAGGTTACATGTATTTTTAACCGCCACCATCGCAGCGGCTTTTTACCTGTTTCGATGGCTGGATGCTTCCTTAATTTTGGTCTTTTCCCTGGGTTTATTCGCCATTTGTCACCTGCCTATTCGTATCAATATCAGGAAGTTGTTATTGTTGGGGTGTGGTCTTGTGCTCGCATTTGCTCGTACGCCGTACTCCCCCATTCCCATGCCTTCACTGGTGGTTTCTACTGTAGGTACGCTTTTCATGTTTCGCGCCATAATCTATCTGTACGAGCTGAAATTTGAAAAAGAACAGCTCACTTGGGTAAAACGCCTTTCCTATTTCATGCTATTTCCCAATTTCTGCTTTCCCATCTATCCTATTGTCGATTATAAGGTGTTCAAAAAAACGTATTACGATGCAGAAGAAAGTGTCATTTATCAGCGCGGCCTTAATTTAATGGTACGTGGCATCGTACAACTTTTGCTTTACCGCTTTTTGTACTTGTACGTTTTGCCACCGGTGAATAGCGTCACCAATATGTGGGATTTTCTGCACTATGCGATTGTATCTTATCTATTGGTATTGCGCCTGGCTGGTTTGCTCAATTTTTCCGTTGGCTTGTTGCGCATGTTTGGTTTTAACCTGCCCGATATTTTCAATCACTTTTTGTTTGCCACTGGTTTCAACGATTATTGGCGCAGGGTCAACATTTACTGGAAAGACTTTTTGTTAAAGATCATTTACTACCCCGCTTATTTCCGCTTCAAAAAAATGAAGGGCAATACGCCTATCATACTCGCTACCGCGGTGACTTTTGTCATGAACTGGTTTTTCCACGCTTATCAATGGTTTTGGGTACTGGGCGGTTTTTTAATCAAGGCAACCGATATATTATTCTGGAGTATTTTCGGTATTCTGGTGCTCATCGCGATGATCCGCCAAACCACTCAGCCAAAAGGCAAAAAAGAGCCCACTGGCTGGAAAGGCTCCTTCAAAACAGTGCTCAATATTTTTGCCACTTTCAGTACCATTACCATTTTGTGGAGCCTTTGGATGAGCCCTACTTTCAAAGATTGGTTCAATTTGCTGAAAGCAGCAGTAAATACCGACTTAAAAGGGGTAGCCCTTTTGTTGTTGATCATTGCAGCGATCATTGGTATTGGAACGTGGATTCATTACCAACTCAATCATACCTGGAAGGATAAGCTTCCTGGGTATTCCCGTATTGCCATTCCCGCCAATCTGGCTGTATTGGGACTGCTGGGGCTTTCTACTACCAGCTTTATACTGAATCAACTTCCGGAAGGAAGCCGGTCAAAATATACCATGTTCATCCACAATGACCTTAATGAAGAAGATGAAGATGCGCAATTTGAAGGCTACTACGATGAGATATTACAATCGAATAATTTAAGCTCCCAACTTTGGTCAAAAGACCGCAACAAGGATAATGTGGACTGGGAGATTATGGGGGAAACGGCCATTGCTCAGCAATTGGACAACATGCTGATTGACGGCATGAAACCTTCTGAATCCATTGAGTTTAAAAATGAGCAATTGACCTCTAACCAGTGGGGTATGCGGGATAAGCATTACGAATTGCTGCCTCCTGAAGGCGCCAGCCGGTTTGTATTGCTGGGTGGTTCTGTTGAAATGGGTTCTGGTGTTGGCGATGGAGAAACCTTCGAACAACTCACAGAAAATGAACTAAACCAGGAAGGCATAAATGTTGAAATACTGAACTGCTCCTTTGCCAGCCGACATGTGGCTCAGCATGTTTACAGTTTGGAAAATGAAGTTTTGCAGTTCAAACCTCAATACGCCATTTATGTGGCACATTATTTTGAGTACAAAAAAGCCTATAAAAACATTGAGCGCATGCTCGAACACGGTGTCACTTCAACGCCCTATCCCTTCGTCAATGAACTTTTGGCAGAAGCCCAGACAAAGGGCAAAAAAATGAAGGATGGCGAAAAGAATAAGCGTGGAAAAGAAATTGTGGAATGGGGCTATCAGCAGTTCGCCGAAATCGCTAGGAAAAATGGGGTTCAGCCGGTATGGGTTTATGTCCCTGCCGTACACGAACGGGGCAACCAGTTTGACGACCAAGAGCTAGAAGCCATAGCCCGTAGCGCTGGTTTTACTTGCATTAGTCTGCGAGATGCCTACAATGGATACACTGCCGAGGAGCTGTATTTGGCTGAATGGGACAACCATCCCAACAAACAGGGGCATGCTTTGCTGAGCAAAGCACTAACGCCCGCTTTGCGCGATTTGATTCAACAACAACCAAAATAAACAAAAAACTGCTTTAAATGGAAAGTATTAAACAAGCCATCAGGGCTTACATTGAGGAAAATTTTTTCCAGGGCCAAACTGGAGTGCTTCAAGACGATCAGGCTTTGTTGTCATCTGGTATTATCGACTCTGTATCGGCGTTGCAACTGGTTTCCTTTATTGAAGAACAATTTGGTATTGAGTTTCAAGCCCACGAAGTGGACGAAGAAAACTTGAATACAGTGGATACTATCGTTAATTTTATCAATTCCAAGCGGGCATAATAATGCAGGCTTTACACGAAATTTTAGTGCATTCGGCTGATCTACACGCCGAAAGAACGGCTCTTATTGAAGAAGGAGGGGCGTCGATTACCTATAGTGGTCTGCATACGTCAGCAGTATCTTATGCGGCCATTTTAAACCAACATGGATTGGGACAGCATAAACGCATAGGTGTATTGTTGCCCAAATCCATCCACAGCATCATGGCTTTTCTGGGTGCCTCTATGAATGGTGCTACCTATATTCCATTGGATATCGACTCTCCATCAGCGCGCAACCTCCTGATTTTGAAAGATTGCGAATTCCATGCCTTGCTGACTAATCCGGAAACAGCCGCCGAATACGCAACGGAGTTGCCGGAAAACCACCAGCGCATCGAGTTGGAAGCTTTCGGGTTGGTATTGTTTCTCTTGCGGGATGTAACTGAAGTAGAAGCACACCTGGAAGGTACGACTCCTTTGGCCTTTTTGTTATACACATCTGGCTCAACGGGTATTCCTAAAGGCGTTCCTTTTACCCATGCCAATGCGCTGAGTTTCGTCGAATGGGGCAGCCAAGCCTTCCATTTTCACGAGAATGACAAACTGGGTTCCATAGCACCTTTTCATTTCGATCTTTCTGTTTTCGATATCTATGTCACACTGAAGCATGGGGCTTGCCTGTATATTTTCAGCAGGAAGTCCGCACAAAATCCCATGCTCATTGCCAAATTGTTGGATACGGAAAAGATCACGGCTTGCTATTGTACGCCTACGATGCTCACGTTGTTGCTCAATTATGGCAAGCTGGATCGCCTCGATCACAGTGCCTTGCGCTATGTCTTTTTTGCCGGAGAAGTCTTTCCCGTCAAGCACTTGCGCAAATTGATGGCAGCTTGGCCTCAGGCAGAATATGCCAACCTGTACGGGCCTACGGAAACCAATGTATGTACTTATTACCGGGTGCCCAATCCATTACCGGAAGCAATTGAAAACCTGCCCATAGGCTTCACCTGCGAGCATTTACAAAGTAAGGTGCTGTCGGAGGGTGACAACAGCAGTGGCGAGCTGCTGATCAGCGGGCCTGCCGTGATGCAGGGCTATTGGAAACGCCCAGAAGTCAACGAAAAGGCCTTCTTGATAGCAGACAATGGGACAAAGTGGTACAAAACTGGCGACCTGGTAGATCTGAATGAACAAGGAGAGTATTTATTCCTAGGCCGTAAAGATCGAATGGTCAAGAGAAGGGGCTATCGAATTGAATTGGATGAAGTGGAAAACGCGATGCGGAAGCACAGCGCGATCGAAGCCAGCGCCGTTGTCGCTACGAAGGGAGATGATCAAAACGTGGCCATCATTGCCTTTTTCAAACTCTTTCCCGGAAAAGAAGTGCCGCCTGCCTTGGAACTTAAAACCCATTGCCTGGATTATGTGCCTTCTTATATGTTGCCGGATAAGTTTTTGGAAATTGAGGCCATTCCTATGACCAGCACCCAAAAGGTAAATTATCAACAGCTGTTGCAATCGGTATGACCACCAACTTTTTAAATAGCGATCAAAAACTGTTGCAGCAAGAAATCATTGCCTTTGCTGCCGAGCACCTCAATCAAGGGGTAGCAAGAAGGGATGTTGAGCAGATTTTCGATCGCCATTTATGGGAAAAATGCGGTCAATTGCAACTCCCGGGTCTAGCCGTAGCAAAAGAATACGGAGGTCGCGGACTAGATGTTGTAACGACCACAGCGGCTTTGGAAGCATTGGGCTATGGCTGTATGGACAATGGTCTGAGTTTTTCTTTGGGCGCTCATTTGCTGGCTTGCGTGATTCCCATTTGGTTGTATGGCAGCGAAGAACAAAAGCAGCGCTTGTTGCCGGGTTTGTGCAATGGCCAATTGATTGCTGCCAATGCAATTACCGAAGCTTCCAGCGGATCGGATACTTTTGAAATGCAGACCGTCGCTACTGAAGAGGGCGGTCATTACTTGTTGAACGGCGAGAAAAACTTTTGTTCCAATTCTCCTGTGGCAGACATTGGTCTGGTCTATGGTTTAACCAATAAGGCCAAAAAAGCTATGGGTGGTGTGACGGCCTTCATTCTGGAAAGGCAGGCCGGGCATTTTCTGACCGGCGGTAGCTTGAATAAAGCCGGACTTCGATCTTGTCTGACTGGTAGCTTATCCATCACGGATGCCCGTGTACCCGAATCTGCCGTTTTGGGAAAAAAAGGAAGTGGTACTATCATTTTCCTCCATTCCATGACTTGGGAACGCATCGGACTCAGCGCGGTACATTTGGGTACTTTGGCTCGACTAAGCGACAAAGCGCTTGCCTTGCATAATCCACATTTGGACAATGGCAGCTACAATCCGCTGATCGCTCACAGGCTGGCAAAAGTGCATGCCGAGTTGGAAGCGGCTCGTATGCTGGTTTATCAGGCTGCTTATTTGTTGCAAACGGGCAACCGGCAGGCAAGCACCAGAGCTTCTCAAGCCAAATTGTTGGCCAGTGAAACTTATAAGCGAAATACCGGGGTATTGCTTGAATTACTGCCAGAGAAGGCCCTACATGGGGATAGCGATTTTGCCCGCTGCTATCGCGATGCAGTGGGAAGTACCATTTATTCCGGCACCTCGGAGATTCAGAAAAATGTGATTGCGAAATATTTAGGCTTTGGATAATTTTAAAAAACAGCTATCATGAAAAATACTTACGATGTAATTGTAGTTGGTGGCGGTCCTGCAGGCTCCACGGCAGCAGCGTTATTGGCCAAAGACGGGGTAGATGTCTTGCTCGTGGACAAAGAGCAATTTCCTCGTTACACGGTTGGAGAAAGCTTGATTCCTCATTTTTGGAAATTTACGGATCTACTCGGCGTTACTCAGGAAATTGAGGATGCCGGATTCATTCGCAAATCGGGTGGGGTCGTTTATTGGGACAATATGGTGCGCAAAATCCAGTTCAAGGATTTCGGTTATACCCGTCCGGGGTTGCACGTCGAGCGAGATGAGTTCGATAATATCCTTCTGAACAATGCCAAGCGCTTAGGGGTAGAAGTGGTAGAAAAAATGATGGCATTGCAGGTAGCCGACCTGGAAGGCGAGGTGTCTCGCGTATTGCTCCAACCCGTAGGTGGTACAGAAGCTGACCAACAGTGGGTGAGTGCTAAAGCGATCATAGATGCGACAGGCCAGCAGTGTATGATTTCCAAGCAGGAGGAAATCAAGAATTATGATTCTGCTTTCCGCTTCCAGTCTATTTGGGGCTATTACGATAAAGCCGACTATTACTATGCTATTGATGAAAAAACCGATTTTGAAAACCGACACAGTATTCCCCCATTAACCCTGGTTTCGTCGGTAGGTGAAAACTGGGGCTGGTGCTGGCATATCGTCATGAAGGAAAAAGTAAGTATCGGTTTGGTTTTGCCCAAATCAAGTTTGCAAAAATTCAAAGAATCCGGGGATAACATCGAGGAACGTTTTGTCAACATGGTAAAAACGGTGCCTATTATCAATGAAACGCTGGCCAATTCCAATTTTATACCCAATTCTATTTATAGCATCCGCGATTACTCCTATCGCTCTGAAAAACTGCGGGTAGGCAATTGTTACCTGGTGGGCGATGCCGCAGCTTTTGTTGATCCCATTAGCTCTGCAGGAGTGCCGATGGGCATGTATGCTGGTATTTTGGCCAGTTGGTGCGTTTCGAACACCTTGCGCAGGCCGCACCGCAAGCCTTTTTTCTCTGAATTTTATGAAAAGACCCTTGGCATGCGCCTGGATTTGTTCCGCTTGCTGGCTTATCCAAGTAGTATTCTACCACCAGAACTCATGCAACAGGGACGCGACGTCATCCGCATGTCCAGTGTTTCAGAAAACCAATTGGTACTGGCACAGTCCATGGTGACTAACCGGGGGCAGAATTTCCCGGATTTGTTGGAAGAAATGGGATACGAAGCGCAAAAGCTGTTTGAAGAGCGCGTGCACCATGCTGCCTATTAAAAAGTTTTTATAACCATTTATACTGCCCCATGATTTGAAAGGCTATGGTTCGACAAAATTCCTGCTCTACCCCTGTTATGACCAAAGTTGGCCCAACAGCGGGGAGTACTACTAGTGTTGAGGGGTAGGTTTTATACTCGCCCGGAAACCAAGCCATCAGGTACTTCGAATTGGGCAATATTTCATAATTAACGCCACCATAGCGTTCCTTCCATTGATCCGCGATCTGGCTCAACGCAGCCTGATCGCGAATCGCCGGGGGGCTTAATACGTATAACTCCAAGTTAGCATCCCAGTCCCGGCCAGGCAATGCAAAAGTACAAGCTGAAAGCTCTCCAACTCCAGCATTGGTAGGCACCCCTTTCCGCACAGGTTCCAGCAAAATTTCCATGTATTGTTCTATTGTTTGCAAGTCGCAAGCATTGGGAATAGCTTTTGTAGAACTGGTGTTGCTACCACTGTTCTCCGAACAATGGCTGAAAAGCAAAACCATTCCGACTAAAAAAAGTACACGATTCATATCTCGGTTGATTGTTTCTACAAAAGTAAGCCATGCTTTCATCTTCGCCTTTTTATTTGGGGCAAAAAAAAATCCCTGCCTGGGAGCAGAGATTTTCGGAAGGGAATGTAAATGGGATTATGAAAGTTTCAAATAGTATGCGTATGAAATAGATAGACAAATACTCTTTAGTTTCAAGTTTTCCTGCCCGGCTCAGACGGGTGGTTGACCTGTCCTGCTCAAAACCTGGAACTTAAAAACTGGTTGGTGGGGAGCATGATTAACCACGTTTTCCAATTGGGTTTACCCTCCCCACCGAACCATTACTAACGCACGACCAGCTTGCCGCTGGCCACTAGCTTACCCTCCATTTGAAGTTGGTACAAGTACAATCCGGCAGATAGCTTGCGACGGTTATAAATGATCTGATCTTCTCTCACCTGCATGGCATCTACCAATTGTCCTTGTTGGTTGTATAATGAAAATTGAATGGGTCTGTTATTGGTCCGTCCTTCGATTTCAAAAATGACGTAGTCGAAGGAAGGGTTGGGATAGGCTTTTACTTGTACAGGATCAAAGCCTTCCGGGGTATCCACATCTACTGGGATAATCTCTAGCAGCTCTACCAGTGTAGGTGCTGCTATGACATGTACTACCTCGTTGGTCATTACGGGTTCAAAATAATCAAAAGTGATGGCAGCACGGTTGACAATCACTGTCCCTACCTCATTATTGGCCTTTTGGGCAATTCGGAATTCAACAAAGCCATAGGACGATGCGTCAGCTGCGCTGCCATCAGGCGGTAGTGTAATTTCCTCAAATGTAATTTTTAGTACTCCTGTATGATAAACTTCTATGTTGTAAGGATGACTACTGGCACCAGGTAGGATGGAACTTGGATCCAAACCTTCGGGCAGCGTATCCCTGATAACAACGCGATTGACGGCCTCCGTCCCCAAATTGCGGAATGCTATTTTGTAGGTTATGTCTGTCGTAGCAGAAATCTTTGAACCTTGATAACCTTTTGGATGGCCTTGTAATTCCACTTGGTTGATGGAATCGCTCACCGTACTTACATCTATCGATACAAACGGATCCGCATCATCTTCTGGAAACTGCCCCAAATAGGTAACAGAATAACCACTGCCATCTTCTGTGCAACCTTCAACGGCTACCGTTGGGAGGCTATTGCCAGGATGCCCTTCTTCTTGCTCTGCAACTAAGCGATAAGTAGCGCCTCCGCCCGGAATGCTCTTGACCACTTGTTCGCCCACGTCCAGATTGAAATTGCCATCGTCTATCAGGAAGATAAGATCATTTTCAATAACAACATAATTTTTATCTACCTGCATGGGCGCAATCCCCACGTTCTCAATGGTAAAAACAATGGTATCATTGACGCATTTGCCGTCCACTTGTACACTGGCACCGCCCCAACCCGGTGTTTCTACACAAAGTGTATCGGGAGTCAGATAGACCTTATTGACTATGGCCTGGGCATCAGCAACTCCGTCGCAATCCAGTTGGGTATTGATGAGGAAACTCCCACCTCCATTGAAAGGGACATCGCCCAAATCGAAAGCGAATACATTATTACCTTCATCCACAAAAGGCAATCCCGCATCAATGAGGGTCAATTCTTGATCAAGGGTGACCCTAAGTGTTGCAGCCTCTGCTACGTCTGTACCTGTATTCAGGTAGCTGACCGTATAAGGCACATTACCACATGTGAAAGTCGTAGGCGCGCTGATATCTGCTTCCCAATAAGGGCAAAGGATGCTTGCTTGTACCGGAAAGTCGCGGTACAACGTATCATAAGCTTCACTAAAATCTATATCCGTATAGGTATTCTGAGGGACGCAACTGTTCCAATAAACATTGGGTGGAATGAGTTCCAGGCTGTAATTGCCCGTATCCACCCGAACAGAATAAAAGCCATTTTCATCCGTAGAACCAAAATAGGTTTTGCCTTCTCCCTGCACGCGAACCAACCAGTTGTGGAAGGGGTTTTCGCCTACGTCTGCCAAACAGTTATCATTGTCGTCAAAAACCACTTTGCCCTGAACGTAGTTGGTAAAAACATTACCCCCACCATCTGTAATCACCAGTGTAATATCATTGGCCAAAACCGAGAACAAAGCATTGTATCCAGCCAAAGCAAATCCCCCATTAGCTGTTAGGGCAATATCTTGGGCAAAATCTAGCAGAACCACATCGCCCCCCTGCTGAGTCCAAAGGATATTTCCGGCAGGGTCATATTTGACAATCAAAAAATTGATATCTATGGCATCCAACTCTGTATAACCCCCAATCACTAAATCGCCATCTGGTAACTCAATAATGGAATTGGCTCCATCACCAAGACCAAATATATCCTGCGAGCGCGACCAGGTTTCATCGCCATCTGCATCATATTTCCAAAGCCCTACATTATTAGAAGAAGTACCTGCTACCACCAATTGTTGGTCTTGGGTGGCCACCAAGTCGTTCCCGATCTCTGAACCCAAGGTGGACTGCCCACGCTTCCAGATGACCTCACCATTGCTATCCAAGCGATAAATGAACATATCCGATCCAAACGCCGTGGGCGGTGGCAGTGGATTGTCTTCAGCGCCGCAAATGGCATAACCATCTAAAAATGGCACTACAGCCAAAGCTTGATCTCCTCGGTCTTCGCCGAATATCTTACGCCATTGCTCATTGCCCGTTTCATCTACTTTGATTAGGAATATATCATTTTCCTGATCGGTGTATTCTACATGGCCTGCCAGCAAATAGCCGCCATCCGGGCTTTTGGCAATATCTGCTAATTTGACTTGATTTGCCGTAGGTTCAGAAAAAGAATGACTCCATTCCGGAGCGCCTTTATTGTCTATTTTCAGTAGGTAGCCCTGATAGGGACCTTGAATGGCAGTATAAGAAATCGATCCGACAATCAAAAAACCGCCATCAGGCGTTTGAAGCGCAGCATTGGCATATTCCGTATTGCCATCATCCACCACATTTTCCCACAACACCGTGCCATCCACATCAGTACGGATCAAGTAAATATCAATATCCTGATCTTGTCCTTGAGGAACAGATTCGCTGAAACCAACTACTAGGTAACCGTGATCGGAAGTTTGGATGATGACCGAGCCTTGATCCTCTTTATTGCCTCCGAAGCTCGCTTCCCAGCCCTGGGCACTGGCAGGCAAAGCCCATAGAATACCCATAGCAACCACCACGGTTTGGAGGAGGCATAATGCATGGATGCGGGTTAAAGAAACAATCATACGAGTCATTAGCGAGTGTTTAAGGCCGAAATCTTTGGATCGCATTACAAAAGTGTTTGGATTTAGAAGGAAAAACAAATACAAAAAAAGCAATTTGTTGATAAAAAACCATTATTTTTGAACATCTATAATGTCGTTTATCCAGCTAAAAAGCTGATTTTCAAAATATCCACTATTAAGCATTTATTAACAGCTTGTTGTTGAAAATCATGGAAAATAGTACCCTCATCAGCATATTACGCACCTTCCATAAAAAAGAAATCCGGGATTTTAAAAAATGGATTCAATCTCCTATTCACAACCAACGGGAAGACGTGGTTCACCTTTTCGATTATCTTATCGCCAGTGACCATTTGAATCAGGATAAATTTTTGCAAAAGGAACGCGTTTTCTCTAAGCTATTTTCATCTGAACCCTATGATGATGCTAAATTAAGGCAAAGCATCCATTTTTTATTGAAAGCCATCGAGGAATTTCTCATTTTCCACGAAATGCGGGAAGACGAGGTTCGCTCTAAAATTACTTTGGCCAGCGTTTACCGCAAACGCAAACTAGACAAGGCTTTTGGTAAAACCGTTCAATTGATTGACACCATTCAGGAAAACTCCCCCTATCGCAACGAGCAATATCTGCGCAACGAATACCTGCTTCAAAACGAGAAATATACTTATATAGCCGATAAAAAAAGAACGGCAAATGAGGTTTATTTGCAAGAGGTTTCAGATGCCTTAGATGCGACTTATCTAGCTGACAAACTACGTCAGTGTTGCTTGATTCGAGCTCACCAAAGGGTCGTTACCATTGATTATAACATCGGGATGCTAGAAGAAGTATTACAATATATACAAAATAATCTTAAACTACTAGAATTGCCTGCTATTGCCATCTATTATAATTGTTACTATACGTTTATATATCCAGAGAATGACTCCTACTTCCAAGCATTAAAAGTAGCTATCATTAAAACCGGACATCTTTTCCCAAATGACGAGGCTAAGGATATCTTTATCATGGCTATAAGCTATTGTATAGAGCGCATCAACAAAGGCCATCTTTCCTATACCCGAGAGTTATTTGACTTTTATAAAAAAGGCTTCGAAGAAAAAATCTTGCTGGACAATAATGCCATTACTTTATACACCTTCCGGAATGTAGTAACGGTGGGGCTGAAACTGGAAGAAGACAAAT
The DNA here is from genome assembly GCA_937864265.1 of uncultured Saprospirales bacterium. GTDB lineage: Bacteria > Bacteroidota > Bacteroidia > Chitinophagales > Saprospiraceae > CALMIR01. The sequence continues at coordinate 46,413 of CALMIR010000142.1, forward strand.
GGGTATCCAACTTTATCCGCAACTACAATAAATACATTGATGAAGAATACCGCGAAAGCATCACCAACTATTGCATGGCTATGGTAAGTATCAATCAAAAAGATTACAGCGCAGCGATGCGCCTTTTGGCTACCACTGAAATCAAAGACGTACTCATCCACCTGAATGCCAAAACCATGCTACTGAAAATGTATTACGAGTTGGACGAAATAGACGCACTAGAGTCCCTGCTCGAAAGCATGCGCACCTTTATTCAGCGCAAACAAATGATTGAATCCTACAAGGCCAATTACCAAAATATCGTCAAATTCACTAAAAAGTTAATCCGGATAAAACCCTATGATAAAACTCAAACAGAAGGTTTGCGTAAAACTATAAGTGAGGCAAGCCCACTCACCGAAAAACAGTGGTTTTTGCAACAATTGGATAAGGTTTGAGGCCTAGCCTTGAAAATGAAAGGGGAAAGAACTTGAAGTGTTATTCCCTTTTCAGAAGGCTGTTTTATTGTCTTAGAAAATCAAATCATCTTCTACGACAAAAAATATCAAATCATCTTCTACGATAAAATCTTCGCCTCCTTTGATCGCCAGCATGTTTTGGTTGGAAATGACTTCTGCTTTTGCTGCAAAGTCCTCAAATTTCAATGGTGCTTTTTGATTTTTCATATTGCTATATGATTAATTGGTGAGGCGTAATAATAATAATACCTTGTAATTTTTTTCAATTTTTTTTTAATTTAATCCTTTTTGCCCTTATACCCCGCTTCCCTTGCCCAATCCCCCCCTTATTTGTAGCTTTGCCCGGTACAAAAGGCCAAAGCCAGTCTTACATGAAAGTTACCGATTATTTTGAACGCGCACAAGGAAAAACACTGATTTCATTTGAGGTATTGCCGCCGCTGAAAGGGGGGAGTATGAAAGCTATTTTCGACACCCTCGATCCGCTGATGGAATTCAAGCCGCCCTTTATTGATGTGACTTATCACCGGGAGGAGTTTATCTACAAAAAGCGCCCGAGCGGCTATTATGAAAAAACCGCTATCCGCAAACGCCCGGGTACCGTGGGTATTTGCGCTGCCATCATGCACCGCTATGGGGTGGATGCAGTGCCTCATCTAATTTGCGGTGGTTTCACTACTGAAGATACCGAAAATGCACTGATAGACCTTAATTTTTTAAACATCAACAATGTATTGGCACTGAGGGGCGATGCCCGCAAATTTGAGCAACACTTCGTCGCGGAAGAAGGAGGGCATCAGTTTGCCATAGATTTGGTCAAACAGATTGTGGAAATGAACCGTGGCCGCTACTTGGACGATGGCATCGAGCATGGCGAACCTACTGACTTCTGCATCGGGATAGCCGGTTACCCGGAAAAACATTTTGAATCGCCCAATATCGATTTCGACCTGCAACGCATGAAAGACAAGATAGATGCTGGCGCCAATTACATCGTTACCCAAATGTTTTATGACAACAGTAAGTATTTTGAATACCTGGAGCACTGCAAAGCCATCGGCATTGATGTACCCATTGTACCGGGTTTAAAACCCATCACCAAGAAGTACCAATTGAATTCCATTCCCAGGCATTTTTATGTTAATTTGCCTAAGGATTTGGTCGATGAAATGGAAAAGGCTAAAACGCCGGAAGCTCGACAGGAAGTCGGCATAGAGTGGTGCATAGCTCAATCCCAAGAGTTGAAGGCCGCCGGAGTGCCTTGTTTGCATTATTACACCATGGGCGATTCGGAGACCATTAGGCGTATTGTCGAGGCTGTTTTTTAATGTTGAAATTTCTTAAAGCCCAAAAAACTTCTGAAATCGTTGATCGGAAATCTGATGTACGATGTGCGATTAGCGATAAACGCTGCCCTCCGAAACCCCATCCGAAATAGCGTGTGGGTACAAGCAGGCAGCATATCATTTTCCCAAGCGCAATATATAGATAATCGTAAAATGATTAAGTACAAAAAAGACATTGACAATATCGCTACGCTGGTTCTCGACATGAGCGGGCGAAACATCAATGTAATCAACCATGCCTTGAGCGATGCTTTCGCACAGGTAATCACCCATTTAAAAAATGAAAAAGCTAAGGGTAAACTTCGGGGAGTCATCATCACATCAGCTAAGAAGAACTTTTTAGTAGGAGGCGATCTGGAATACCTTTATCGCGATTACCGCCCTGAAGAAATTTTCAACTTTGCCCAACGCTTGAAGCGGGTTTTTCGCGACTTAGAAAGCCCCGGGGTGCCTGTAGTAGCGGCCATCAATGGCACGGCTATGGGAACGGGCTTCGAGTTGGCGCTGGCTTGTCACCACCGCATCGTACTGAATGATTCTGAAATCCGCCTGGGTTTCCCTGAAGTACAACTAGGACTGATCCCTAGCAGTGGTGGCATTGTACGTCTGATGTGGCTGTTGGGTATTGAAAAAGCTTACCCGATTCTGAGCAGTGCCCGGCGCTATACCCCCCTGGAAGCCTTAAAAGCCAATATGATAGACGAGTTAGTCACTTCTCGCCAGGAAATGATGGAAAGGGCAAAAGCCTGGCTTTTGCAAAACGAAGAAGGCCGTCGCCCTTGGGATCGCAAACAATGCCACATACCGGGCGGTACAGCCGCCGATAACCATGTAGCCGAACACATCCGCACCTTGAGCGCCCAGCTTTCCGGCCAGACTTATAATAATTTCCCCGCCCAACGTACCATCCTCAGCATATTGGCTGAGGGATCGAAAGTTGATTTCGATACGGCCTCGCTGATTGAAACCCGCTATTACACCAATTTGCAAAGCAGTAAAGCTTGCAAAAACATGATGAAGGCATTTTGGGTGGACTACAACTTCATCAAACAAGGCGGCAACCGCCCAAAAGGCTTTGGTAAGTTTCGTCCGCGCAAAATCGGTATTATCGGGGCGGGGCGGATGGGTTCCGGCATTGCTTTTGCCTGCCTGCGCCACGGCATGGAAGTGGTGATGAAAGATGTGTCAAAACCGATCGCCGAACGGGGCAGGGAATACGTAAAACGCAAATTGGAGGAGCTAATTGGCAATGGCAAAATTCAGCCAGAACAAAAAGACAAGATGCTCAGCAGGATACTGACCACAGAGCAATCCAAAGATTTTGAGGGCTGCGATTTGATCATAGAAGCTGTTTTTGAAAACCAACTGGTGAAGCAGAAAGTCATGCGCGAAGCAGAAGCTTTTTTGGACGAATATTCGCTTTTTGCCAGCAATACCGTTTCTATCCCCATTACCCAACTGGCGGATGCGGCCATGCGGCCCGAAAACTATGTGGGGCTTCATTTTTTCCCTCCGGCTGAAGAAGTGCCTTTGGTGGAAATTGTACGAGGACGAAAAACCACGGAGGAAACCATCGCCCGCGCCTTCGATTTTGTTCGAGCGATTCACAAGGTGCCCATTATTGTAAAAGACGATTGGGGCTTTTACGCAGCCAGGGTACACAATACCTATATTTTGGAAGGTATCACCATGTTGCAAGAAGGCTATTCCCCGGCTGTCATTGAAAACCTAGGCAAACAAGCGGGCATGCCAAAAGGAGCCTTGGAACTGGCCGACGAATTGGGCTTCAATATGGTATTGAAATATGAAAACCAGGCTGCTGAACACTACGGCGCCAAATACGTCCAGCACCCGGCAGTAGCGGTGTTGAAAAAAATGTTGGAAGAACTACAGCGTCCGGGTTTGCCCAAAAGAGCAGGCTTTTATGACTATGTGGGCGAACAGAAAACGGGATTGTGGGAAGGTCTGAGCCAGCATTTTCCCGTTACAAAAACCGCGGTGAACACCCAGGAACTGATTGAACGCTTCTTGTTTGCGCAAGTGCTGGAAGCCGTTTGGTGCATGCAAGAAAACGTAATCGCTTCGATAGCGGGCGCCAATTTGGGCAGCATTTATGGCTGGGGCTTTCCAGCTTTTAAAGGTGGGGTTATTCAGTACATCCACGATTATGGTATGGAAGCCTTCAAGGTTCAATGTCATCTCTACCAACAACGGCATGGACAGCGCTTTAGTGTTCCGGCTAAGCTAGAGGGGTTGATATAAATGAGATGCTGCATAAAAGCTACAACATTATGCCGCTTCTTACAGTTGGAAAGTCCACTTCATAGTCTGTTTTTTTGTCGGGTAGTAAAATCCAAAAACAACTACCTGCTCCCTCGGCCGATTCTACCCAAATTTTTCCCCCGTGTTCTTCCACTACTTTTTTACATATTGCCAGGCCAATTCCGGTGCCGGGGTACTGGTCTTTAGTATGTAAGCGCTTGAACATTTGAAATATGTAGTGATGGTATTCTTCTGCAATGCCAATCCCATTGTCCTTTACTGAAAAGAGGTATCCTTTTTCTTGTTTTTCAACATTAATTTCTATGCAAATTAACGTGTTATCATTGTACTTAACTGCGTTTTCTAAAAGATTGTGGAATAACTGAAAAAGTTGTGTCTTATTGCCCAATATTGTTGGAAGCTTTGGAACATCAATACCAAATGTCTTATCAGGAAAAAGTAGCTGTACTTGTGACATACTCTGATGAATCACTTCATCAATATCAACAAAAACTACATTGCCATTAGACGCTTTACTTAATCGGGAGTAATCTAAAATATCTGTAATAAGGGTATCCATCTGGTGTGTGCCATTGATGACATAACTCAGATAATCCGCTACATTTTCATATTTTGCTTGGCTGATATCACGCTTGATCAGACCCGAAAAACTAGCTATGCTCCGGAGGGGCGTTTTCAAATCATGTGAGGCCAAATAAGCGAAGCTTTCGATTTCCTGATAAGCTTCCAGTAGTTTATCGTTGCGTTTTTCTAGTATAATCAACAATTCACCCAGTTTTTTTTCATTGGTCTCATTGGCGAAAAAGAAAAAACCAATTAAGGAAACGATACATAAAGCAGATGCTATAAAAACAATGATTGGATCATAAGCATTAACATATTCGGCTCTGATAGCCGGATAAAAACTCAAATATATTCGGCTGACTACATAAAGCGAGATGATATAAAAAATAATAAAAAATCGAACAAGACTACTGGAATGAAAAATAATTGCGAGGATCATAAACACGAAATACGTATATTCTGCACGTACTTCTGCTCCATAAATCACCATGAGGATCGTCATTAACAGCGGGTAAATAAAAGTCAAAACATACCTAGCCGTTTGATGTTTTCCCAGATAAGATAGCATCAGTAGAGAGAACGTAACTACAAGTAAAAGCCATAAAAAATAACCATCAATCTTGTGATTGATAAAATCCTCCACCAGGCCAACTAGTTGAATAACAAATACCAAGAAACACATGCGATTCATCAACCAAATACGCACCCTTTCTTTGTACTCATATTGGCGATCTTCCCTTATACCAATATTGGATATAAAGTGCCAGAATTGCTGTGCATGCTGTAACATAGTTCTCTCCTTTCAGTATATGTACCGCAATAAGGCAGGCTTCGTAATGAAAGTCTTCCTGTGCTAAATTTAATAATACAAGTTGCCTCTCTATTCTTTTGATTTTCCGTCCATTTCCTTCAGCAGCATCCGGATATCCGTCATAAATTGATCCACTTCTTTCGGATCAGTTCCATTGCAGAAAGCGCGCAAATGCCGGTTCTCATCCACCAACAGTATCCAGCCACTGTGATTGAAACCACCTGGTGCATCGGGGTCTTCTTCTGCAACACTCATGTATTGGGGCACCATGTCATAAATGGCATCCTTATTGCCTGTGACAAACAACCATTTATCAGCACTAACCCCCAGGTTATCGGCATAGTGTTTCAGTCGGCCTACCGTGTCGCGTTTGGGATCAATGGTATGAGAAAGCAACATCAGCCTGTCTTCTGTTTTGAATTCATCGTACAGGCGCAACATCTGCTTTTTTACCTTGGGGCAAATGGTCGGACAGGAAATGAAGAAAAAATCGGCCACATAAGCCTTTCCTGCAAAAGTGGCATTGGTAATGAGTTGGCTATCCTGGCTGATGAAAGCAAAATCGGGAATTTGATGGTAAACAGAATCTTGGCCATTCCATTCATTATTCCCAAGAATGGGCAGGGTATAGTCTCCTGATGAACAGGAAGATATTAAGCATACTCCTACTATTCCAATGATTAAGTTAGCATTTACAAGCTGTTTGCAAAGCCAAAATTTATTTGCAAAAGGAATCGTACTTATTTTTTTCATTCTACTGCCGTTTCCGCCTGATCGCTTTCCAAACGAGCCAACATGATTTGGCCATTTTGAATGCTGCTGAGGATTTGATCTTTTACCTTACCAATCGCTTCAGTTTCTTGTGCGATATAAGCCATGATTTCGTCATGACTTTTGCTTTCTCTCAAGACATCGATCGGATTTTGACCTATAGCCGCCATCCATTCCATCATGCCATCCTCTGCGGTTTCCAGGTTTTTAAGGATCAGGTTGATTTCTTCTTTGAGGGCTTTGTCTTCCAGGATGCCCTCATCGAGGTAAGGGTTTAAAGCCCTAGAGATTTGGTTCATATCGCCTAGCTTAGGCATGACTTCGTCGTGTACGACCATCATCTGATCCCAGGCATCTTCTTGTTCCTGGATCTGCTGTTCGCTGAATTTGGCGCAAGCACTGATTAAAGTAGCCATCAAAAGAATGGGAAAGAAACGTGGTAACATAATAGCTTTATTTTTTGGCAAATATGGCGTTTTTGAAACGATTTACAAAAGTTAGAGGATAATACCTACATGCTAAACATCTTCCGCTGATTTTGGTTATCACTTGAAATTTTTTCAAGATCATTTCATTTATGAGAATTGTTGTTTTAAGCTCGTTCTTACTGTTGGCCATAGCCAGTATTTTTTTTGTTTTCAAATTGAAGTTTACGTTCGACTTTGAACAGTTTTTCCCACAAGGGGATCAAGACCTGATCTATTTCAAGGAATTTATTGAGGCATTCGAAACGGACGATAATTTTCTATTGGTAGCGGTGAGAAGAGAAAATGGCGTTTTTGATTCCGTGTTTTTAAATCAATTTCACGATTTTTCACTTGCTGCACGGCAGCTTCCTTTTGTGGAAAAAAGCCAATCGCTCACGCAAATGGCTTACCCGGTAAAAACACCTTTTTCTTTAACAAGCATCCCGGTCATTCACCTTCAAGAACCGACCAGATATGCATCAGACAAGAAAAAAATTCTGGCCGATGAACGCTTCGTTCATAACCTGATTTCCGAAGATGGCACTACTTTGGTATTATTTTTAAAAACCGTTGAAAGCATCCAACTTGATCAAGCCAACGTGCTGATGGCTGCGCTGGACCAATTGGTTGGTCAATACGATTTTGAAGAACATCACTACCTGGGTAGAGCCTATTTTCAGAAGGAGTTGGTAGATATGCAGAAGCGAGAGGTGACAGTTTCGGCTATCATTTCAGGTATTCTGGTAAGCATTATTCTTTTATTGATTTTTAGGCGCCTGCCCGGGGTATTGATTGCATTGGTGTCGATCGGATTAGGCATGCTCTTGTTCATGGGCTTTTTGGGGGTAACTGGCCGTGAATTGAATGCCATGGCAGCGCTTTATCCTGTACTCATGATCATCGTGGGCACATCCGATGTCATTCACATCATGTCGAAATACGTGGACGAACTGCGCAAGGGCAATAACCGACGAGATGCTATTCGCACAACTATTAGAGAAATTGGACTGGCGACCTTGCTCACTTCCCTGACTACGGCCATAGGATTTGCCACACTGTTTACCAGCAAGGTTTATCCCATTCGGGATTTTGGGATCAACGCCGCCATTGGTGTATTGATTGCGTACCTGACGGTAATCGGCTTTACTACCTATTTGCTGACCTATTTTAAAACCCATCAGATTATTAAACTGGGAAGGGGGCAGGCTTTTTGGGAAAAGGCTATGGAAAAAACATACCAATTTACCCTCAATAACCCAAAGGGTATTTTGGTCGGGTCGGTCATCGTTCTGCTCATCAGCTTTTGGGGCATCTCCAGGATAACAACCAATTACAACATCATCAATAACATGCCTATCGGTCGAAAAATCACAGAAGATTTTTACTATTTCGAGCGGGCATTGGCTGGCTTCAGGCCAATGGAGTTTGCTGTAACGGCTCAAAATGGGTATAAAGCCACTGATTTTGAAGTCATTAAAGAGGTAGAAAAGCTGGAGGATTACCTCCGCCAATTCTCTGCTATCCGAGCGATCGGTTCAATAACGACACTGTACAAAAGCATCAACCAAATGATGCACAACAACCGCACTGACGCTTATGAAATAACTGATGACCCAGAGGTTTTTGAGCGGCAGCAAAAACTGGCTGAAAAAATCCCTCAATTAGATGTGAAAGTTCTGGTGAGCAAAGATGGCGAAAAAGCGCGTATCACTTCCAGAATCAACGATATAGGTGCGGATAGCATCAAAAATATTGGCCAACAAATAGACCAGTGGATTGTGGCGCATACCGATTCCAGTATTGTGAAAATCCATCGCACCGGCACAGGTTTGATCATCGACAAAAACGCTGAATACGTTCGTCAAAGCTTGATTCAAGGTTTAGGGCTAGCCATACTCATTGTCAGCCTGCTGATGGCAATCCTTTTCAGAAATGCAACGATGCTACTCATTTCCTTGATTCCCAATATTTTTCCCCTGTTGCTGGCCGGTGCCCTATTGGGCTTTTTAGGTATCGAATTGGAGGCCGGTGTAGCCATCGTATTTGCAGTAATTTTTGGCATCGCCGTGGATGATACCATCCATTTTTTGAGCAAATATAAGTTGACTCGAAACAAAGGTCATGGGGTCGAAGAGGCGCTGCACATCACCTTTTTGGAAACAGGAAAAGCCATAGTCCTTACAACAGTGATTTTGTTTTTTGGATTTTTGGTCATGTTGTTTTCGATTCACCCACCTAGTGTGACAATTGGTCTGCTAATAAGTCTAACACTCGGCAGTGCCTTAATCAGCGATCTGCTATTGATACCGGTGCTGATTCGTTGGTGGATGCCAAAGGATAAAAAGGCGTAAAAGCTATGGCGAGGAAGCAGTTCCGAGTCAGGGCGGGGTTTTCAGCCCCGCCTTCTCCTTCCGTTTTTTTCAAAATCTATTGTATGCCCAACTGTGCCTTTACCAAAGGCATCAAATCGTTTGTCTCTTGAGCGAATAAGATGGCATTAAAAACACTGGTATCGAATACCAATTTGTATTGATTGGCCTTCGCTACCGCATCGATTGCACCCTGTGCTTTATCGATGATAGGTTGAAGCAATTCTTCTCGTTTGGCTTGTATTGCTTGCCCCATTTGCTGTTCAAAGGCAATTAACTCATCCCGTTCCTTTTCCAATTCACTCTGACGAGTTTGTTGTTGCACAGGAGTCATAGTCCCTTCTTGTACCGCTTTTTGAAATTCAGTAACCTTGGCGTACCAAGCTTGGGCTTTGGTTTCACCTTCCTGAGTAAGTTGTTTTTGGAGGTTTTCCAAAGTGCTATCTGCCAGAGCCGTTTCAGGCATGGAAGCAATCAGTACGGCAAAATTCAAATGGCCATATTTGTCTTGAGCAACAGTTTGGGTGAAAAAAGCAGCCAATAATGCTGCCAACAAGATTGTTTTCTTCATTTTGTTTGTAAAGTTTTGAGGGCGCAAAGTTACTGCCAGCTTCTAAACTATACTAATTTTTGTTACAAGTATTTGTTTGATAGACTGGTATAAGTTTAAAAAGCAAGCCATAAGACAAGAATAAACAAGTTTATATCAAAAAAATAAACAAAAAATTTAAAAAATATTTTTATAAAATACAATTTGTTTTATATTTGCTCTCCATACGACTCAAAACTTAGTTATGAAAAACAAAATCTTGCAGCAATACGCTGCCCGGTTGCGCAATGCGACCTGGCATGACATTAAAAGGTGCTTGCGAAAAAATTACATCAAGATTGGGCTTGCCTTTTTGGTGATTCGCATGATGGCTCAAAACAATTTGTCGTTCGATCTACAATTGAGCAATGCCCAGGCATCTGTTTATGAAATGGGAGAGCCAAAGGTGGCTGAATCAGAAACTGAAAGCGCTGAAATAAGGCCGATGAATACCTCACTTTTAAATGTTTCATCTTCTAGCAGGGTAGAAAAATCGGTATCCAAGCCTTCTAAAAAAAATGTAGCTGAGAAAACCGTGAACGTCAGTAACCTGGCCAATACCTATTCCAACATGGTTTACACGGATAAAGACATCAAAACCAAAGAAGGCAGCATAGCCAGGGAAGAAAAGCGCCAAAAACAGCTCAAATACGTCAAGCAATATGCAGAGGTGGCACGTGCAGAGATGAAAAAATTTGGTATTCCCGCCAGCATTACCCTGGCTCAAGGCTTATTAGAAAGCAATGTCGGTGAAAGCAAGCTGGCCACCCGCAACAACAATCATTTTGGAATGAAGTGCTTTTCAAAAAGTTGCCAAAGGGGGCACTGTAGCAACTTTGAAGACGATAGCCACAAAGATTTTTTCCGTATTTACAAGAGCTCTTGGGAAAGCTATCGTTCTCATAGTATGCTATTGAAACAGTCGAGTCGATACCAGTCTTTGTTCAAGCTAAAACACACGGATTACAAGGCGTGGGCTTATGGATTGAAGAAGGCAGGCTATGCCACAGATAGCAAGTATGCCGAAAAACTCATCAATTTGATTGAAGACCTAAAACTACAACAGTACGATAAGTAGTTGAATCGTAAACCACTTTTCTTTCATCACCTTAAAAATATATTATGACCACTGCTAACATTTATCTCACTTTTGATGGCAATTGTGAAGAAGCCTTTAAATTTTACCACGCTGTTTTCGGCTCAGAGACCCCTAATTTTAGTCGTTTCAAAGACATGCCCCCATCGGAAGAAGGCAAAGCGATTTCGGCTGAAGAAGGAGATAAAATTATGCACGTTTCTTTGCCCATCAGCCAAGAAACCATGATTATGGGTAGCGATACGGGAGGAGAATGGGCAGCACATCATAAGGCTGGCAATAACTTTTCCATCTCCATCAGTACCGATTCTAAAGAAGAAGCAGACCGCTTATTTAATGGTTTATCGGCTGGAGGACAAGTGACCATGCCTATGGCTGATACTTTTTGGGGAGACTATTTTGGCATGTTTACCGATAAATTTGGCATCAATTGGATGGTCGGCTACAACAGTGGTCAACAAGCATAAAAGCTCAATTGTACAAAAAATTATGCCCTGCACGATTACATTGCGCAGGGCATATTCTATTTCAGGGCTACATTATTCCAATTGATCCAATTATTTTTGCCTTTAAATTGGTTGAAACTATGTCCACCTCTCTTCGCTTGGACGTTCGCTTGGTTCAAGAGGGCTATTTTGAATCCCGAGAAAAGGCCAGATATGCAATCAGCTCCGGCTGCATCCGTGTAAGCGGTCATATTATCACTAAGCCTGCCTATTCTATTAGTGTGGAAGCGCCTATAGAAATACTCGATATTGCCCTGCCATATGTGAGCCGGGGCGGTTTAAAGCTCGAAAAAGCCATCCGGGAATTTAATCTGGACTTCACCGACAAAACGGTGTTAGATGTGGGCGCCTCTACCGGTGGCTTTAGCGACTGCGCTTTGCAACATGGTGCTAAACAGGTTATAGCTATTGACGTGGGCGTTGATCAACTTCACCCCTCTTTAAGAACACATCCACAGGTGCTTTTTTTTGAAAAAACCGATTTCCGACATCTGCCAGAGCGTGTACTAAATCATGCGCCTTTTGACATCGTATTGGCCGATTTGTCCTTTATTAGTTTGCAAGGTTTGTTTCCTATCTTCCACCCTTTTGTAAAACCAGAAGGTTTTTTACTGGTGTTAGTCAAACCTCAATTTGAATTAAAAACACGCATCAGATTAAAAAACGGTATCCTCAAGGATGAATCGGTAAGACAAAAGATTTTGAAAGAAATTATTGATTCTGCTGAAAACGCAGGACTAAATTTCCAACGAACTTGTCAGACTGATGCAGATGGCGCATCAAAAAATATAGAATATTTCATTTTGTTCACAAAAAAGAATGCGCATCAATTGCTGCTGTAAACGTGCATTCTATCCCAATGTATGGCCGTAGAGCTAGACAAAAAAAAGTTTTGCAACTTTTCTTTTTTTCATTCGTCTTGTAAAAACAGGGTACCACCTAAAAATTCCTTTATGCGCTCCATCATATTATTCGCACTGTTATTCAGTTCTGCCTGCTTAATGGCTCAAGACTACATTACCTATTCAGGTACCATCACCGACATACAAAGCGGTGCCCCCTTGTCCTATGCCCATGTTGGTATTCCGGAAAAAGGCATCGGTGCCACCAGCGGCCAAGATGGTTCATTCGTATTAAAAATACCCGCAGAATATGCCAACTCAACGCTTATAGTCTCCTTCATCGGTTATGCCAGTTGGAAAAAGCCCCTTCAGGATTTGAGCAATCCGATCAAAATTCAGCTCCGCCGCTCATCCACCACCCTCACAGAAATCATCGTGTTGGATGAGGGAAAAATCGAAGATATCATCCGCCGGGCTATCCGCCAAATTCCAGCAAACTACCCAACGCACCCAACTAAAGTACTGGGGTTTTACCGCGAATCGAAAACCGATAAAGATCAGCATTACACCTACCTGGCAGAAGGCGTGCTAGATATCTACAAAACCAGTTACCGCAATACCAAAGAGGGGCAAATCGGACTGGTGCAAGGCAGACAGATGATTTTTCTGCCCCCGGAAGAATGGGATTACAGTTCCAATTTCAGTGCCGGACATATGGCTGCCTTGCGCTTTGATTTTGTCAAAAACCGGGAAGATTTTATCAACGAAGATTATTTCGACCAGTACAAATACTGGCTCCGAGAAGTGACCGAGTACAAGGATCGCCCCGTATATGTCATTGGTTTTGATGAAGAAGACAACGCCACCAAAGCTAAAACCAAAGGCATTGTTTATATTGATACAACGACTTATGCTTTCTTACGTGCAGAATTTGAAGTATTACCCAATGCACAACGCAAATACTACAATGCTTACCCGCTTTATACCGGCAACTGGCAAGCCAATCGCTTTATTGTTGACTATCAACCCTTGGATGGGAAATGGTACTTCAGCCAGGCGCTCCGCGAAGGCTTGTACAGAGACGGCGGCATCTATAGCAATGAAATCTTAATCACGGAAATCAATCCAGAATCGGCAGCCCCCATCCCCTATTTAGAACGCCTGGATCGGGAAGATGAATTTCTCGACCTAACCGGCGAATACGATCAAAATTTTTGGCGACACTACAATACCATTCCGCTAAATGATAATTTGCAGGAAAGTGTGCAGCAAATGCGTACCGCAGAAGTGGCCACAGAGGTTTTTGACAGTACCAATATGGCAAGGGTGCAACGCCAGCGCGATTCCCTCCGCCAACTACAAACCCTGCCCGAACGTATCGAGAGCGATACGGAAGCAGCGGAAGAAGACTTAGCCATCCAGAACCCTTATCAACGCAAACGTCGCCCCTGGAAAGTGCAATGGTCAGTAGGGGGGCGATATTACGACTTGGCAACTGAGGCCGCTCGTTATTCCATCCAATATGGCTTGGCAGAAGATGGCATACCGATACTGTCGCTAGATGAGCCTATGAAGGCTCGGAATTTTGAAGCGACCATGCACAATGATTTTGACCTGTACTTTCATAAAAACTTCTTTTTCCGTTGGGGCTTTGCCACGGACTTCACCAATAGCATTTTCAAAGAAAGAGAATTGGGCTTTGGTGCTCAATTCAACCTGCTGCCCAATAGCCGACCGCTTCGCGTGCGCTTTACCGCTCTGCACAACCGCTTGAACTATGCCCGGTATGTTGGCCAGGCTCAGAACGACTTTGGCAAATTTGAAGTCAACAACAAAAAATACAGCGCCGATAAGGTCAATCTATATTACGGCAGCCGCATACATCAAGTGCATTTGGGCGTGTCTCTCGCTTTGGAACTCAATCCAGCAAGGGAAATTTACTTGCAAGCTGGCTATTTGCTACCCTTTGCAGAAAAACAGCACCTTTACCTCTGGGAGCGGGGGCAATTTTTCCGACAAAAGGAAAGGGCTTTTTTGAATAACAGCATTGAGGTCAATCGAAACGATGCGCCTTTTGATCAGCCGATTACACCGGGTCAATATTTCTTTGTTGGGGTTGGGATGGTGTTTAAATAAATGTAAATCACCAAATACCAGATTAGACAATGTGTACAAAGGTGCAACTTGATGCATTAACCCATATATTCTTTGAACTCTTCTAATGAATCATCCCAATCTGCTGAGAGCTGAATATTTCCATTCATGGCTCCGTAAGCACTGCGATAATTTTCAATAGGCTCTTTAATAACAGAGGCCGACATCTCCTCAACTTGAAAAGCAGTAGCTTCATCAGGAGAAGATTGTAGTTTGATTACGTTCAAGCGCTCCAGGCTTTTAAGAAAGGAAAAAGCTTCTTCACTTAAAATCTCAATAGTGATATGCATTGCCTATGTGTTTTATAAAATTACAATATTTCTTTTTTTTTCGTTCTAAAAGCCTGCTTGATTTATATTTGCCCTATGCAGCAGCCCAGCCCACTCATCAGCATACTCCTGCCCGTTTTCAATGCAGAAAAATACCTGGAAGCCTGTTTGGCATCCATCCTACAACAAAGCTACCTCCATTGGGAACTTTGGGCAGTAGATGATTATTCCACCGATAGGAGTTGGGAAATATTACAGCATTGGGGGGAGAAAGATACCCGGATTTTTCCTTTAAAAAATCAGGAATCCAAGGGCGTAATTGGTGCTTTGCGCACTGCTTTTGAAGCCAGTCGAGGTCACTACCTTACCCGCATGGACGCAGATGATTTGATGCCCCCGTCAAAATTGAATCGTCTGCTCAGCTTATTGCAAAATAGTGGCCCTGGTCATGTTGCCACGGGCAAGGTTCAATATTTCGCAGAAGGGCAAGTATTTGAAGGCTACCGCAGGTACGAATCGTGGTTGAATGGACTCATGGATAGCGGCCTTCATTATCGGGATATTTATCGGGAGTGCGTAATCCCCTCGCCGTGCTGGATGGTCGAACGCCAGGACTTCCTGCGCTGTGGCGCCTTTGATTTGGGTATTTATCCGGAGGATTACGATTTGTGTTTTCGTTTTTATCAATCCGGACTTATTGTAAAAGCCGATCAGGATGTTTTACACTTATGGCGCGACCACAGCAGTCGAAGCTCTAGGAACTCGCCCTTGTACGCCGATAATCGGTTTTTAGCGCTCAAATGCCACTACTTTTTGGCCATTAATTATCAGGAAAATCGGCCTTTGGTGATTTGGGGAGCGGGTAAAAAAGGCAAGCTAACCGCGCAGTTGCTTCAAGAAAAGGGCATTGAATTTCATTGGGTTTGCAACACACCTAGCAAATGGGGCAAGGCCATTGCAGGGGTTGTTTTGCAAAATACAAGTTATGTGGAACAACTGACGAAGCCTCAGGTTTTGATCTTGGTGGCAAACCCGGACGAACAAAGCCATATCGGCCTCCAACTATCGGAGAAAGGGATGTCGGCTGGTCTTGACTTTTATTTTTTTTGCTGACGAGAACACGTCCCTAAAAAAAGGTTGTCGTACGCAGGTGTACGACAACTTCAGGATTAGTATAAAAAAACTCTCATAAAAACTTGATTAAACCTCGCTGTAATTCTTGATTTCGGTTTTAGGTTAAAAGGTTGTCGTGCCTTTTCAGCACGACAACAATAAACATGGATTAGTATGAAAAAAACTCTGTATGATTAGACATTGAATTTAGGTTAGAGGCTTTTAACTGCCCTAAGACCTAGACCAAACTCACTTTATTCGCTTTTATCACAGCTTCATGCCTGGAATTGACATTCAACTTTTTATAAATATTTTTCAGGTGAAAGCGCACGGTGTTTGGGCTGACAAATAGTTTTTTAGCCATAATTCGATGATTAAGCCCTTGGCACAATAGCCCCAATACTTCAGCCTCTCGATCTGAAAGCAGGTTTTCCATTTCAATAGTATGTTCATTTTTCAACATACCAACCAACTTGCGTGCAATTTTGGGTTCCATTGGAGCGCCTCCGATGTTTACCTCTCGGATGGCATTTAACAGGCGAGAAGGGAAAATAAAAGCAGATTTGGACAAATAACCCGTTGCTCCGGCTTTAAAGGCGGCAAAAACATGTTCGTCATCCAAAAGATCAGTAAAAATGATGGTTTCTATTTCCGCTTGCTGTAGTTTGAGCAATCGAATACAGTCCGAACCTGACATATCGGGCAGTTCTGCCTCCATTAATATTACATCTGGTTGGCAAATAAGCAGTCCCGCCAAGGCAGCATGCCCACTGGAGAAAGCCCCTACGCACTGGAAGCCTTCAGAAGAATTGAAGAGGTGCTGCAAACCTTCTCTGAGGTCGCGCTTGTTGTCCACAATAGCTACCGTTATCATAGCAGTTTAAGTCGGGTGTAATTATTGCTATAGACAGCTTTTAAAGCCATCGGTTGCACCAGCTATCATTTTCGTCCAACGAAGGAGTCAATTTTACCTCGGTGCGGTGATTTCATCCCTGCAATTATAAGGGCATAATTTTAAGGAATATCCCACCCAAATGAGTAGTATAAAACTTCTGTAGGCTGCCTGACAAAAACAAGGCCATTTTTATAATTATGATTCCTTGATTACCTTAGCAGCAAAAACCAACCTTATGAAGTTATTAGACGGAAAAGTAGCACTGGTTACCGGTGGTTCTCGCGGCATTGGAGCCGCCATTGTACGCCGCTTTGCCGAAAACGGCGCCAACGTGGCCTTCACCTACCAATCTTCCGCTGAAAAAGCGCAGGCCTTAGCCGACGAAATCAGCCAATTGGGTGTAATGGTCAAAGCTTACCAATCCAACGCGGCATCCTACCCCGAAGCAGAAGCCTTAGTCAATGAAACGTTGAAGGATTTTGGCAAAATCGATATCCTGGTCAATAATGCCGGTATCACACGCGATAACCTGATGCTGCGCATGAGCGAAGAGCAATGGGATGAGGTTATCCAAACTAACCTGAAATCGGTGTTCAACCTGACCAAGCACCTGATGCGCTTTATGATGAAAAATGGTGGCGGCAGCATCATCAACCTCAGCTCGATTGTTGGCATCACTGGCAATGCCGGGCAGGCCAATTATGCCGCCTCCAAAGCAGGCATCATCGGCTTTTCCAAGTCGATTGCCAAGGAAATGGGGTCTCGGAACATCCGTTGCAACGTCATAGCTCCAGGCTTTATCAGCACCGATATGACGGATGCCCTGGATGATAAAACAAGAGAACTTTATTTGTCGAATATTCCGCTCAAACGCTTCGGCAAGGGAGAAGAAGTGGCAGATACCTGTGTGTTCTTAGGCTCTGACTTGTCTTCCTATGTATCCGGGCAAGTGCTGAGTGTCTGTGGCGCGCTGAATACTTGAAAAGTTTCAGGTTTCTAGTTTCAGGTTTCTAGTTTCAAACTAGAAACCTGAAACTAGAGACTAACTCAACAATTGATAAGCCGCAAAGGCACTTACATAAGCCAAGGCACTCATAAAGGCAAATTGTATGATGGGCCATTTCCAAGTCATGGTTTCCCGCCTGACCACAGCCAAAGTACCCATACACTGCATCGCAAAAACATAAAAAAGCAGCAAAGACATCGACGTAGCTAGCGTGTAGATTGGCGCTCCGGTAATTGGATGGTGCTCCCGGGCCATTCTTTCCCGAATGAGTAATTCCTGCTCTTCACTCCCGATGCTGTAAATGGTGGCCATAGTGCCTACAAAAACTTCTCTAGCTGCAAAAGAGGCAATGAGTGCTATGCCTATTTTCCAGTCGTAACCCAAAGGAGCAATAGCGGGTTCGATCCATTTGCCCAGGTGTCCGGCAAAAGAAGACTCCATTTTCAGGGAATTGACGAGGTCTTTAGTGGTCGTTTCATCCAGGTTTTTATCCTCAGCAATGGTGATGCCTGTTTGTTCTGCCTTAGCCATTTCGCCAGGAGGGCCAAAACTGGCCAACACCCATAGTATCAGAGAGATAATCAAAATTACTTTGCCCGCTTCCAGAACAAAGGCTTTTACTTTTTCCCAAACGGTCAACAACACATTGCGCATCACCGGCAGCCGATATTCCGGCAATTCCAGCATCAAAAAACTGGGTTCATGGCTGCGCAGGAGCAGTTTGAAAACCAAGGCAGCAAATAGCGCAGCCATAATCCCCAACAAGTATAAGCCCATGAAGGCGATACTTTGGAGGGTAATAGGCCCAAAAATGGGCGTGGCGGGTACGACAAAACCGATCAAAACGGTATAAACCGGTATGCGGGCAGAACAACTGATAAAAGGCGTCACCAAAATAGTAATCAAGCGCTCCTTCCAATTTACGATCGTGCGGGTACTCATAATAGCGGGAATGGCGCAGGCTCCTCCCGAAATGAGCGCTACAATACTTCTGCCATTCAGGCCAAAAAGCTGCATGACCCGGTCAAACATATAAGCCGCTCTGGCCATATAGCCCAATTCTTCCAAAATAGCGATGAGGAAAAAAAGGATGGCAATCTGCGGTACAAAAACGACAATTCCACCGAGACCGGCTAAAAGGCCATCTACCAACAAGCTACTCAACCACCCCTCCGGCAAAAAGTACTCAACCTGTTTTCCTAAATACTGAAAAGCGCCCTCAATAGCGTCCATCGGAAAAGTAGCCCAGGAAAATATGGCTTGAAATACCAACAACATCAGCGCAAAAAAGCAGATTGGCCCCCAAAAGCGATGGGTGAAAATGGCATCTAGTTTTTCGGTCATCCGCTCACGAGGATTCTGCGTAGAGCGAACGGCTTGTCGAACGAAAGGCGTAAAGCGCTCAAAACGCCCCAATGTCTCCTTCACTTGAAATTTCAAGGCTTCAAACCCCGCTGTTTCTACTATCTCCTGAATCAAGCTGCGCTGTGCTTTGGATAGAAAAGATAGCCACTTGTAGTGATGGGCTATCAATAAGGCTTGGTAGGCGCTCGCCTCAGGCACTATTTGTTGAACAGCTTCAGCTACGCTTCTCTCTTGGCCAACCAAGGGATAAAAAGAAGCACGGTTGGATAATGACGCAGGTGATAAATGCTGTTGTACAATCGACTTGAGCTGCTCCAAACCCTCACCTGTTCGGGTGCTAATCATCAAAACGGGCAAATCGAGTTGCCGACTCAAAGCATGGACATCCACTTGCATCCCCTCCTGCTTGGCAATATCCGACATATTGAGTGCTAACACCAATGGCGTATTTAGGTCTTTGAGTTGGGTAAGCAATAAAAAATGCTTTTCCAACTTAGTAACATCCGCTATATAAATGATGACATCGGGCTTGTACGCGTCGTATGGATTGCTCAATTCCTGGACGACTATGCGCTCATCCTGAGAGGTCGGATGTAGGCTATACGCTCCGGGAAAATCCGTATAAACGGCCATTTCTCCGTTGGGCAATCGACCTTCGCCTTGCTTTTTTTCAACAGTAACACCAGGGAAATTACCTACTTTTTGCCTTAGCCCAGTAAGTTGGTTGAAAAGTGAAGATTTACCGCTGTTTGGGTTGCCCAGCAGTGCGATATGCTTGGGTGCATTAGTCTGCTGCATGATTCACTAAAACGCAAGCGGCTTCTTTTTTTCTAAGTGCCAAATAAAAATCATCTACTTTCACATAACATCCACCGCCAAATGGGGCCTGACGAACGACAGCGATGCGGCTTCCTGGCAATACGCCCATCGCCATGAGCCGACTTCCTACCTGCTCATTTTTAAACGCTTCTACCATGCCCATAAGACCTGGCTTTAAGCGGGATAGCCTTCGGTTTTGCTGACTGATTTTTACCACAAAAAGCTTATTTTGATTTAATCTAAATATTCACACAAAGTTAACATCAAAAATAGTTTACCAGATCGCTTATGTATGTGACAAAAATCATATTGACCTAAAAATACCCAATTGATGGTAAGCCATACCTATTATTAGGTATTGTAAGAGCAGGTTTTTGTCGGTCGCTATCTTGTAGCTTTCATTTTGGGTAATTATCTCTAAATTTAACCCGCCAATAAGCAGCAGCATGATTTCAGCCAAGTACCAGTCCTACAATCAGGATTTTCTCGATGCCCTCAAACAACTCAACCCTAATCAACGGGCAGCTGTCGAGCATTTTGAAGGGCCCATGCTGGTCATCGCTGGCCCTGGAACCGGTAAAACTCATATCCTTTCGGCACGGATCGGCCGCATTCTGATGGAAACGGATACACAGGCACAAAACATCCTTTGCCTTACCTTCACCGATGCTGGCGTACATGCTATGCGACAACGCCTGCTGCAATTCATCGGGCCAGAAGCCCACCGGGTTCACATTTATACCTTTCATTCCTTTTGCAACAGCATTATCCAGGATAATCTGGCGCTTTTTGGCCGACGCGACCTGGAACCCATCAGCGACCTAGAAAGGGTGGAAATGATCCGCCAATTGCTAGATGGACTAGAGGGCGACCATCCCTTAGTAAAAGGGCGGTCAGACGTGTATTTTTATGAAAGCCCTTTGCAGCATTTGTTCCAAACCATGAAATCGGAAGGCTGGACGAGCACTTTTGTACAAAAACAAGTGAATGTCTATCTGGAAAGTTTGCCCCTACGCCAAGAGTTCATCTATCAAACCAATCGGGGCGATATGCGCAAGGGCAGCCCGAAAACAGCCAAAATAGAAGAGGCGCAACTCCGCATGGAGCGGCTCAAAGCTGCGGCAGCCTTGTTTCCTGCTTATCAGCAAATGATGGAAAAAGCGGGTCGCTACGACTACGACGATATGATTTTGTGGGTA
The DNA here is from genome assembly GCA_937864265.1 of uncultured Saprospirales bacterium. GTDB lineage: Bacteria > Bacteroidota > Bacteroidia > Chitinophagales > Saprospiraceae > CALMIR01. Next base: position 67,335 of record CALMIR010000142.1, read on the forward strand.
CTGCAAGCTTTCCAAAAATACCCCAATCTGCTGCGCAATTACCAAGAGCAGTATTTGTACTTTCTAATAGATGAATTTCAAGACACGAATGGCGTTCAGAACGACATCATCCGCCAGTTGACCGCCTATTGGGATCAACCCAATCTTTTCATCGTTGGCGACGACGACCAGTCTATTTACGAGTTCCAAGGCGCCCGGTTAAAAAACATCAGCGATTTTTACCAAGAATACCAGCAGGCTATTCAGGTCGTTTTACTAAGCGAAAATTATCGCTCCACACCAGCTATCCTCCAGGCCAGCCACCAATTGATTGAAAACAACCAACTGCGGGTTATACATAGCCTGCAAGGCCAGAAGTTGGAGAAAAAGTTAATTGCAGCTACTCCTGCATACGCCCAATTGAAAAACATCCCAAAAATTGCTATTTACCCCAACCGCTTTCAAGAAGAAACGGCGATAGTACTCCAACTGGAGGAACTCCAGCAGCAAGGCATTCCCTTGCAGGAAACCGCCATCATCTATGCCCGGCACAAACAAGCTGATCGGCTCATTCAACTGCTGGAAAAAAAAGGCATCCCCTACAATTCCAAAAAAAATGTCAACGCGCTGGATGTGCCGATTATACGCCAATTGTACCGCTTGATTGCCTATTTTGTAGCCGAGCGCCAACGCCCTTACAGCGGCGAACACTTGCTTTTTCAAATGCTGCACTACCCTTTTTTCTATTTCCATCCGGATGATCTGGCCCGCATCAGCCTACGGCAGGCTGGTTTCGACTGGTCGGAAAGCCCCCCATGGCGAGATAGCCTGCTGCAAATAGAGCAGGATGAGGCCTTTTCATTGGTTCAGCGCGAAGCTTTGACCCGTTTTCTGGAATTTCACCACCACATGCTCAGCGTTTATGAAGCTTGTAGCGTTCCCGCCTTTATCGAAAGGCTTATCAACCGAAGTGGTTTACTGCGTTATGTACTCGACCACAACGATAAGGAATGGCTGCTGCAAGCACTCCAGGCTTTTTCCCGATTTGTAACGGAGGAAGTAGCCCGCCATCCCCGCCTCAGTCTGTCGCGCCTATTGGAAATGATCAACAACATGGAAGCCAATCGGCTGCCCATTACCTTTACCAAAACCCATTATGCCTCCACTGGTGTGAACCTGTTGAGCGCACACAGCGCCAAAGGGCTGGAGTTTTCCCACGTTTTTATCCTCGATGCCGTGAAGGATTATTGGGAACCTGCCACACGCACGGGGGGCTATCGTTTTCCAATGCCGGATACCCTGACTTATTCTGGTGAGGAAGATGCCCTTGAGGCGAGGCGGCGCTTGTTTTACGTAGCCATGACCCGTGCTAAAACCCACCTAACCATCTCTTATAGCCGAGCCGATGACAAGGGGAAACCACTACAAGCCAGCCAATTTGTAGAAGAATTGCTGCTTTCAGATGTTTGCCAGGTCACACAAACGGAACTTCCAACAGATGCCCTGACAGAAATGGGTGCTTTGGAAATGAAGGAAATAAATATCCCGCCTCAAGATAGCGCGGCCATTGCAGCCCTGCTCGAAGGCTTTACACTTAGTATCACTGCTTTAAATCGTTTTTTGTTCTGTCCCCTGGCCTTTTATTACGAGCAGGTATTGAAAGCACCCGTCTTAGTCAGCGAGGCGGCACACAGCGGGATTGCCATGCACAACGCCCTGCAAAGGTTGTTTGAAAAAATGAAAAGCGACAAAGAAAAGCGGTTTCCGCCGCAAAAAACACTGCTTCGGTTTTTCGAGCAGGAAATGTTGCGACTTCATGGCTTTTTTTCTAAAACCAGTTTTCAACAGCAGTTGGCAAATGGCAAACGCCACCTGGCCGCTTATTACGACACACACCACGCCTCCTGGCCGCAAAATGTGCTGGTGGAATACCGCCCCCGAAAGGTAGAATTGGATGGCGTCCCCATCACAGGCATCATCGACCGACTGGACATGCTTTCCAACGATCGGGTAGCCATTACGGATTATAAAAGCGGCAGCCATAGCAGCTCCAAATTGAAGCGCCCAACGGAAGCTAACCCACACGGCGGCAGCTACTGGCGCCAATTGGTTTTTTATAAATTGCTGTATGAAAATTACCCCGGCCAGCTCCGCCGCGTGGAAAAAGGCACCATCTCCTACCTAGAAGCCAACGCCAAGGGCGAATTCCCGGAGCACAGCATTACGTACAACAGCAAGGATGTCGCCCAGGTGCAAGAAATGATCAAAACGGTTTATGAGCGCATTCAGGCTCAAGATTTTTACCAGGGTTGTGGCAAACCTTCCTGCCCTTGGTGCCGCTTTGTGCAAGAAAATCAAACGGTGGATTCTTTTGCAGACGCGGAATTGGAAGGGCTGGATGATTGAGCAGGGGGATGACAGTGGGTTGGCCTCGATGATTAAAGTTTTCGTTTGAACAGGCGGCAAACGGAATAACTATGAGTTTTGGCTCATATGAGCCAAAACTCATAGTTGTTTTATCTTATCTTTTCCTCAAAAAAACCGAAATTACGCCCGTATTTTAAAAGCATGATCTACCTAACCAAATCACGCGATATGAGAAACCCGATTTTGTTATTATCCTACACCTTTCTTCTTACAATTTTTCAGATGAATACAAGTGTGGCACAATTTATTTTTCCGAAAACGGATGAAATTCCCGTTGTGGATTCCTTACACGGATTCCAATTGACGGATCCCTACCGCTGGTTGGAAGATAAAACAGACCCTAAAGTCATCCGCTGGACCAAAGCCCAACACGAAGCCAGCGTTGATTACCTCAACGAACTTTGCCCGGAAATCGAAGGCTTGCGAGATGAACTCAAGGCTTACATCGACCGCGACATCATCAGTCCCATGCAATTGGTGGCCGATCGCCAGTTTTTTACCTTGCGCAAGCAGGGAGAAAAGCAAAGCAAGCTTTACACTCGCTTGGAGGGCAAAGATGTGCTGCTCTTCGATCCTGAACAGATCGACCCTTCTGGCAAATCATCTATGACCGGCCGCAGCTTCACGGAGAAGGCTGATCGGGTGGCCGTAGGCCTCCAAACAAAAGGCGCCGAAATCAACACGTATTACATCATAGATACCAAAAGTGGACAAATACTAGGAGCACCCATTGAGGGGCTGCGCGGCTTTTCCTGGACCAAAGACGAGCAACACGCCTACATTTGGGTAGGCACCCAGGAAATGATCAATGCACAAAAACCCGTTGAGGTTCGCTTGCACCGCTTGGGCGAGTCGCGTGATAAGGACGTGACACTGCTAGTGCCCGATGATGCCAAAAACTTTGCCAGCGTTTTCGATACCCGATTCAGCGACCTGACTTTTTACAGCGAAGGTGATTTCTACGCCACGCATGCTTTGCGGATGAAAAAAATCGGATCCAACGACACTCCGGTAGAAATTTATGCCAGCAAAGAATTTCGGGCCTCCCCCTACGCCAATGGCGACCGGATTTATTTTTATACCAACCACGAAGCACCCAATTTTAAACTCATGTTGGCCGACAAGAAGCAGGCCGGCTTCAAGAACTGGAAAACACTGATACCTGAGAAAAAGGACGTGGTGTTGGAAAACTACACCGTTACCCCTAAATACCTCCTGTTGCAGGAAAAGAAGGATGTGCTCAGCCGTTTAATGCTACATGACCTAAATGGAAAATTCATCCGCGAGTTGAAATTGCCAGAATTGGGTAATGTTTCTTTTGTAAACTACAATCACGACGTAGATGCTGTGTTTGTCGGACTGAGTACCTTTACTAGCCCTTCTAAAATATACCGCCTTGCTCCCGACCAACTGGAATCTAAAAACCTCAATTGGGAGCTATTCTACAGCGAGGAAATACCGATTGACACCGACAATATTGAGGCTCGTATCGAATTTTACACCTCCAAAGATGGCACCAAAGTGCCCATTTTCATCGTCCACAAAAAAGGATTGGAATTGAATGGAAACAACCCGACCTTGCTATACGGCTACGGCGGGTTCAATAGCGGCATTGCTCCTGCTTTCATTGGTTCCAGAGCTATGTTCATCAACCGGGGCGGTGTTTTTGCCGAAGCTGGTATAAGAGGTGGCGATGAATATGGCGAAAGTTGGCATCAGGATGGGATGTTATTTAAAAAACAAAACACCTTTGATGACTTTATCACCGCTGCCGAATTCTTGATTGACCAAGGCTATACCAATACGGACAAACTGGCAGTAGAAGGTGGCAGCAACGGCGGTCTGCTCATTGGGGCAGTGACTACACAGCGCCCGGATTTGTTCAAAACGGCCATTTGCGCTGTGCCACTGCTCGATATGATTCGCTACCATCGGTTTTTAATTGCCCGGTATTGGATACCCGAATATGGCGATCCAGATAAGAAGGAAGATTTTCAAAACTTGCTCACCTATTCGCCTTATCACAATATTCGCCAGGGCATCAATTTGCCTACTATGTTAGTAACGGCTGGTGAAAACGATTCCAGGGTTGATCCGCTGCATGCTAAGAAATTCGTTGCGGCGTTGCAAAATAACCCCGGGCAGCACAATCCGGTTTTGTTGTATATGAATTTCGACAGTGGCCACGGTACCGGACAATCAACGGAGCAGTTGATCGATAATTTTGAATTCCGTTACCGCTTTTTGATGTGTCAGTTGGGAATGGTAGAGCAGGGGCGTTGAGTCTCTCAATTCGGGAGGAAAGCCGCTTAACCCTTGCTATGCATGGATGTTAATTCCGGGTTTTCCTCCCAAAATTCCTCAAAGCGGCTGCTGGCGATAAAAAAAATACTGCGCCCAAAAATACCCTTTGCTTTTAGGGTAAAGGTAGCGGTTTTAAGCAACAAAAAGCGGCTTCGTTCTACCTGCTCCACATCTTCAAAGGGATAGCGGGCTGTTTTGAAATAATTGGTGATGTAAAAAAAGTGTTGGTCGGCTTCCACCCTTTTTAGTCGCATGATGGTAAAAGCTAATAGCGCCAAGCCGGATAAATAAATAAAAACCATCCCCAAACGGATATAGATCGCCTTGATATCGCCGATGTATTCAAAGGGGTAAACCAAAATTGCAATGGTAACCGCACCATTGAACACAATCCAGAAAACGGGAACAAATATTTTAAAAAACAGTGTCAGATTGGAAGAAAGTCTTAGCATAAGAAATCAAGATTTTGCCGCTTCCGCTTCGTCTTCTTTATAAACTCGAAGGGCAATGACGATACTGGCTTCGTAAAGGATATATAAAGGAATAGCAATCAGAAATTGAGTGACCACATCGGGTGGTGTCAGCACAGCAGCAAGTATTAGGATGCCGATGATGGAGTGGCGTCGATATTTGCGCATGTCTTGAGCCGACACAAGCCCCACTTTAGCCAAAAAATAAACAACTATAGGTAATTCGAATATCAAGCCTGCCGGTGCCGTAAACATGATCATGTAATTGATATAGGAGGACATGGTAGGAGTATTCTCAACGCCCGGAATGCTGTATCCTGCCAGAAAATTTACCGCAAAAGGGGCAATAATATAATAGCCAAACAAAACCCCAGTCAAAAATAAGGCAGAACAAATCAACACCATACCTCGTGCGGCTTTCTTTTCTTTGGGATACAAACCCGGTTTGATGAAACGCCAAAATTCCCATAGCACATAAGGAAATGCAATGATAAAGCCCATTACAAAAGATACCATGATGCTCATGATGAAAGGCTCGCCAAAGCCGATGGCGATTTTCTCGAACTGAGGCGGTTCAAAGCACATGCTTTCGCTCAAGCCCAGCCCTTTTACCACAGCACAAAAGACCCGGTATGTAAGAAACTCCTTATGGGTGGGTCCGAAAATGACGGTATCAAATAGCCAGCGCTGGAAAAGGAACAAAATGATGCCCAGGCTTACTATAGCCGTAAGGGATCGGATGATGTGCCAGCGTAATTCCTCCAAATGTTCCAGGAAGGTCATTTCTTTACCCGGCTTTTCTTTGCCTTGATTGTTTTCTGCGTCAGGTTGGTCGAGCGGCATAACTGCAATTTATCGTTCTTTGACAATTTTTGTGGGAAAAGACTTAACGAAAATCATCTCTCCTTTTAGTGTTATGCTTTTCGTTTGCCGTACTTAAAGTAGGTTTTAGGATAAACAAACCTGCTTTAAGTACGGCATTGCTTCAAATCACAATAATTGTCAAAGCACCTAATTTATAAGGAACAAAAGTAAATCAAGTTCGTCCAATCTCAAAGCTTCGTGGGTTCTGATAAAAAAATAGCTTACTTTTGCAGCGCTTTGGTGACATGTCTCCTTCAAAAGCGTCTTTAGAAATCATGGAAATACTACTTTATCTGGGTTTGTTTATCGGTAGTCTGGCCGTTTTGTTAAAGGCTTCCGATTGGTTCGTTGATGGCGCTGAGCAAATAGGATTATCCTTTGGGCTTTCGCCATTTATTGTAGGTGTTACTATAGTCGCTTTTGGCACCTCTTTGCCAGAATTAGCTACTTCGATAGCAGCGGTGCTGAGCGGCGATTCCGAAATAGTAGCGGGGAATGTCGTTGGCTCCAACATCACCAATATTGCGCTGGTGCTGGGCATTTCAGCCTTAGTTGCTAAGCGAATAGAGATGGATTACAACATCTGGCACATCGACATGCCGTATTTGTGGGGTTCGGCCTTTATTATGTGGTTTGTGCTGCGCGACCTGCATTTTTCCTTCTTTGAATCGCTGTTATTCCTATTGGGCATTGTCATTTTCCTGGCTTATTCTTTTCAAAATGTGCAAGACGATAAAGCTGCCCGAAAAGCCAACAATATAGAAGAGGAGGATCGCCCTAAGTTGAGTGTCATGGCTTTTGTGATGGTTCTTGGTGGCGGTGTGTTGGTTTGGTTGAGTGCAGATTATACGATTTTGGCCATTCAAAAGCTTTCTACCATAGCCGGTATCAAGCCGGAAATCATTGCATTATCCGCCGTAGCTGTTGGTACTTCTCTGCCTGAAATTATTGTGAGCGTCAATGCTGCTAGAAAAGGAAAAGCAGCGATTGCAGTAGGTAACGTCTTAGGATCCAATATTTTCAACACCTACGTAGTCATGAGTGTCCCTTCCTTTTTTGGCAAACTGAGCATATCCAATGAGATGATCGATTTTTATATACCCTTGATGATCGTGATGACTGTTCTGTTTGGCGTAGTATCCAACAACAAAAAGATTACCCGTTGGGAAGGGGTATTGCTGCTTTTATTCTATGTTTACTTTTTTGGGGAGTTGCTGAGTAATGCCTCCTAGGAAAGAGTTGTAGCAGATCATTTCAGCACAAGCGATGGAATGAAACCTGGGCAGTACCCAATAAGCCCTACACCCCGAGCAGCATCTCCAAAACGAGACGCTGCTAGAGCTAGAACAATTAAGCAGATTTACAGAAGTTTTTGACGACTTGTGCTGAAGGTCATTCAGCGTTTGGAGTTGTAGATATTGGCTTTTGATCTTGATATCCAGCGTATAAATAAGCCCCGAATCTCAAAAGCCTAGTTGCGCGAGAGGAAAAAAATTTTAAAAACATCAATCAAAAAGCAAGCTGAGCCGTATTAATAATAACGACTGCGGCTGCGCTGTGCCATCAGGTTAGAAATGGTAACCATTCCACCACCCAACAAAAAGGCTGCTGTAGCTACGTAAAGAATGAACATGGCAATAGTTTTTAAATGGTTAAAAAATAAATGAAACACCAATGTTCATGGGGGGGTAATCTTTAATAAAAAACTTTGAGTTGGGATTATTGGCTACTACAAGGCAATAAAAAAACCTATGCAGCTTTAGGAAAGCTCATTTTCAAAAAATTCATGGGCGGAGAAGTAGATAACTGGAGATTGGGGTAAAGGTGAGAATACTGACTATCATATTGTGTTGCCTCAAAAATAGAACATTATCAAGGAAAACAAAAAAAAATAGCCTTTTTTTAAAAAAAATTTCCCGCAGGTTGAAACATCGTACCTTTTTACTCGTATAGGGCTTTCGCAAATCGCTAAACCGTCTCTCTTTTCAGCTCGTTGACAGCCAGCCAAGCCATCAGGCCGGTACTTAATCGGAGGCAATTTTCGTCCACATCAAAGGTATCGGTATGAATCGGAGCAATAATTCCTTTTTCAGGATTACCCGTACCCAGCCTGTAAAAGCAAGCAGGCAGTTGTTGGGAATAATAGGCAAAATCTTCCGCTGTCATACGTATGGGCAGTTCTACCACATTTTCTGCGCCTAAATATGCCGCAGCATCTTGCCGTGCTTGCTCCGTGAGTGCAGGATCGTTGTACAACACCGGATACCCCACCTCAATGCGCAATTCGCATTGCCCCTCCATGCTTTCAGCAATACCAGTTGCCATTTTTAACATGCGCCGATGGGCTTCATAGCGCCATTCCTCGTCCATCGTTCGGAAAGTACCCATCAAATGCACCCGATTGGGAATGACATTGGTAGCGCCGCCTTCTGATTCGATTTTCCCGAAGGTCAATACAGTAGGCAAGGTAGGATTGGCATTTCGGCTGACTATTTGCTGTAAAGCGGTCAGGATATGGGCTGTGATTAGAATTGGATCGACACAATCCTGTGGCAAAGCGCCATGCCCGCCTTTTCCGCTTACGGTCATGTACAATTCATCGCTGGAAGCCATATATGGCCCAGGGCAAAGGCCGATTTTGCCCACTTCGAGCGGCGGATGCACGTGCTGCCCCAAAATAACGGCTGGCTTAGGGGCTTCCAGCACGCCTTCGCGAATCATAATAGAGGCGCCTCCGGGAAGCTTTTCCTCTCCGGGTTGGAAAATCAGTTTGATGGATCCCTCCAATTCGTGGCGGATATCGTACAATATCTTTGCTGTACCCAATAAGGAGGCGGTATGTACATCGTGTCCACAAGCGTGCATGACGCCGTCGTGTTTGGAGCGATAAGCAGTCCTATTGGCTTCCTGTATGGGCAAAGCATCCATATCTGCTCGGAGCGCTATGGTTTTACTATCGGGATTTCGGCCCTGTATAAGCGCGACAACGCCCGTTTGGGCAATCCCGTGCTCATGGGGAATACCATAGGCAGATAGAGTATCTGCTACGTATTTTCTGGTGGCTATTTCCTGGAAAGACAGCTCTGGATACTGGTGTAGATGCCTCCGGTGGGCGATGACTTCCGAGGAAAAGGCTGCCGCTAAATCTTTAATTTTTTCGAGAAGCATAACGCAAATATTCGTCAGTAAACTAACCCTTAGTAACACAGAAAAATTAAGTTCCCAATTTGCCCTTATCCTAGCGGGCTTCGCTATGGTAAGGACTCTGATAAATCGGGAGATAATTTTTTGTACACGACTTAGATAGCATCCGGGGTCTTTTCAGGCAAAACCTGTTTTTTCTTAAAATAAAAATAACAGCCAATGCCCAACAATAAGAACAAAAGGCCAGCTATCGCCTGCTCTGGACGCTGAATCAGGGTATTCAACACGAAAGCGCCGGATATGGCCACAAACAAGAAGGGTATCCACGGATAGCCTAGGGTAAAATACCGCCCTTCCTGCTGGGGTATTTTTCTTCTAAAAATATAAACACTTGCTCCTGCCAACCCCATGAATGCGATATCCATAAAGGTGACGTATGTGATCAATTCGGCAAAAGTGCCCCAGAACAACAAGAGTAATATGGCCCAAAAGGCTTGTAGAAACATGGCATAAATGGGCGTGTGAAAACGCGGATGCACATAAGCCAACTTGGAAAAGAAAATACCGTCTTTGGCCATCGCAAAATAGATGCGCGGCGCAGACATCGTGTAAATGGCAATCGTACCAAAAATAGAAATGGCAATCGCTACGGCTACCAACTGCCCGCCATAAGAAAGCAAAGTACCCACGGCCTCTCCAGCTACTTTATTGGTTGCTGCAATAGCGTCTAGCGGCAACAGTAACATATAGGCCAGATTGACCAATACATAAGTGATGGTAACAACTACGGCACCTAAAATCATGGCCCTCGGCACTGTTTTCTGAGGTTGGATGGTTTCCCCAGCTAGGTAGGAGGCATGATGCCAGCCCCCAAACGACCACAATACGCCAATCAAGGCCAATAATAAGGCACTGCCTAGGTTTTCGGGAACATTTTTAGTCATATCAAAACTCAATATCACCTGTTCTGGTTGGTAAAACAACAGCCCGGCTATTATGATTCCAAAAATCGCCACCAGCTTCAAAGCGGTAAATACTTTAGCCAGCCATTGACTGCTGCTGATGCCGAGGGCATTGATGAGGGTGAGGCCTGCTATAACAGCTATTGCCAAACCTATTTTCTCGTTTTGATTCAATTCAACAAAATACCCCAAATACTCTGCTAGCGCAATGCTCAAGGCGGCCAATGCACCTGTATTGATTACCAGCAAAATGACCCAGCCGTACAAAAATCCGGCTAGTTCGCCGTAGGCTTCTTTTAAAAACACATAAACACCGCCTGCCTGGGGAAAAAGGCTGCCCAATTCGGCAAAGGTCAAGGCTCCAGTCAAGGCAATCAAACCACCTATCATCCATACCAGCAATACAAAGGCATGGTGCGGGACGACCGTTGCGACCTGACTGGGTGTCACAAAAATACCCGAACCAATACAGGATCCAATGGCGACCATGGTCAAGCCAAACAGGGTGAGCTTTCTGTCGAGATCGGCCATTAGTTATTGCTCAGTTGTGATTTCATCTGCACGCGCTCGACCACATTTTTACCCACTTTTTCGCCTTGCTTAACACCTTCATCTATGGCGGGTCGGTAGTGAATGCCTCCATAAAGGCGGCTCAACGCGGCCTCATCAGAGGCTTGGTAAAAAGAATGAAAATTCCGGGCGGGCAAACCATAGTATTCTTCAGTCGTATCCAAAAACTCAAAGGGATCCCCAAAAATAGATGTCAGTGCAGTAGCAGCAGCTCTGGATATCACGCTGTGCCCGCTGGTGTATTCCGGGAAAGGCGGCGTTTGTAAAAGTGGCGCCCAGTCTTCGTCAATATGCGCGTTGATGACGGTTACAGGTCGAATCAGGTTGCTGCGGTATTTCTCATCCCAACAACTGATGAATCCATCGAACAAACTAATGGCGGTAAGTGTATAAGCCTCCACAGACTGGATAAAACTGGCTTTGGTATTTTCACAGGCAATTTTTGTGATACCCATCCAATGCCCCCCTGGTGTAATTTTTTTGGTAGCGAACATCACATGCCCTGTATGGTGAGAAACATAAGGGTTACAATCCCAGAAACTGGCTATTGCATTCCGCTCTGTTTTTTCTGTTTCGTCTTCTACTTTCAGTGCCGTATAAACCTCCATCACCTCTTTCATAAACTGGCTGTTTTTATCCAGGTCGAATGCCGTGGGCGGCAAGGGCTTAAATTGCTGCGCCGAGTCGAGGGCTAAGGGGCGGATTTCACGCCAATGGGGCTCTATGCCATCCATATAATCAGGCGGTGTAGGCTGCCATTTAGCGGGGTCATCCGTGACGGTGTATTTAGGGAAGGTTCGCGTTTGTTTGTAATTGTCTTGATTAGCCCATGCAAGAATGTGATTGGCTACCGCTTGCCCATACGCCACCGAGCGATCCCAAACATCATTTGGCATGTTGATGCCCTCTAGTTCGGCATAAAATTCGGCTTTGTAGGCATCCATTTTGTCTTCTGAAAAAGTAAAAGTTCTTCCAACCGCCAAAAAGGCTTCCAAGCTAGCCAGAGGATAACAATATGCTTTGCCAGCCTCCGGAGCTGGTACAGGTTCTAATCCATTCAATTGGCCGGCCAGGCTCTGGTATTCTGGATAGCCCGGCTGCAGGGCCTCGTATCCGGCAATATTGGCATAAACGTAAATGCGACTGGCTACGGGAGGAGAGAATATATCGTGCACGATCACATCGGTAAGCTGCTGCATGGAACGGTGGTAATAGTCCGCTTTTTCTATATCTGATTGAAAATCAGGATTTGTTTTTTCACAAGACCATACACTCAAAAGCCCTAGAAGCCCAAAAAGACAGCTGTATTTTTTCATCATCCATTCTATTTTGGTAAAAGTTTAGGAGGGCTAGCGGCTTTGCCGCTAGCCCTCCTAAAAATATGAAA
>CALMIR010000143.1 GCA_937864265.1 uncultured Saprospirales bacterium
GAAAACGCTCTTCGGGTTTTTCTAGTACCCAAGTGTTGTAGTGGGGATCGGGGCTGTTTTGTAAAAATTCGATGTTGTTGTCTGAGCCACTATTAACATTCATCCACACATCTGAAGGAATATTTTTACATTTTCCAGGAAAAGATTGGTGTTCTCCCTGAGTTCCCAGCCAAGCTGCCTGACTTAATAAGTATAACCCAACGCGCTTTGGGACAATTTTATACTGAAGTAGGTAATTGCCTTGTTCTTTATCGTAAGTATATTGCCCGCCAATAAATATTGATCCATCACTGAAATTTGTAGCCTCGTAGTTAAAGCTATCTTCAGTGATTACTTCAAAATCACCAAAGGCATCTCTACTGCCTGGGTTAGTATCGATTTTAATCATAGAAGTAGCTGGATAAAAAAGAAAATCTTGGAGCAGGTATTCTGATTGAGTGGTTTTATCCCAAACCATTTCATCAAACTCAGATATAACGGTTATTGTATCACCAATATGGAATGTATCTCGTACCGGGCTGATGATTACTGGCAGAACAAATTCATAAAGGCTAATTCGACAGGCTTCTTTCACGCAGGATGAAAGTAATAAGCAAATAATAAATGCTACTATTAATCTGTTCATGTGAAGTGATTTTTTTAATGGGATAATCCACCTTATTTCAAACTGGATTATCCCAAAAATAATGAAATTTAATAACTATTGAAAAGATCATTGATTTCCACAGGGTTTCCCCCCAACGTTTCTATTATTCGGTCTCTGTAAATCTCCACTGTACTTGTTCCTGATGTTAAAACAGAAAATAATTGGCCATTTGTAAAACCAGCTACGTTATCTGTAATATTGGTACAGTGCCAACTAAAATCATTATCTTCATCACAGGCCGTTTCTAACCCAATTCCCGGATCTATCAAGTCTAAGTGAACGCCAATCGGTATATGATTAGGGGAGTCGTTCCACGTGCCTTCAAGCTCTAATTCCCAAGTCGTTCCTAGTGGAGTTAAGCTATTACTTAATCCATACCTCCGATGTGTATAACTATCCCCGATATGTTCTGCCCAAGATTCAGACATGGCAATAATTTCTGCTCCGGGGCTATTCTCATCTCCCCAGCCATTTGCTTGAACTTCTGCTGCAATTAGGTTTGCCCAATAAAAAGGCCCTGCCTGCGTAAAATGAGAGGAATGAGCCTGTTCGTGGAAAATAGTTGAATATAACCGGTCAGAGTTCCGGTGATTAGTACCGATCATCACATCCCATAAAAAAGGATAAACCACATCTTCTACATAAATATAATCGGTCAGATCAGCATTCCCAAATAATACTCCTGCCTCTCCTGCCAAATCTGGCACTTGCAGTAATCCGGCAATTACCGCAGATATAACATTGTTTTTAGTCTGATAGTTCTTCATCAAGGCAGAACCTATACTCGAAGTCATACTTGTAAAAATGTCTAGAGGAGCAGAAACCGGATTAATTCCATCCTCTAGTGCCAACTCCTCAAACTCTTCTAACCCATTTATCACAGTTGCTGCGCCCCAATAACGATGTGCAATAGAACCTTCATTATCCCACAGACCGTATTGGGTGTAAATATTATTATAAACTCCACCAAATTGCCCCACATAGTCTTTCACCGGAATAAGCAAACGCCACAATTCGATGCTACTACCCAGTCCACTTCTAATTTTGGCCCGGTGGTTCTTGAACTCCACCCACATGTATCCTTTGCCTTTTTCCCGGTGACCAGGGATGCTCCAACAGCCGGTCTCGTTGGTGTAGGTTGTTTTGATTTTGAACCAGCCATCCCACCAGATGACTTTGACATTTTGTACTCCTTCCATACCCAATTCAGTATCTTCTACTTGTACACATCCTCCGGGCCGCCTAACATCACAATTGATGGCACAGCCGCATACATTGGTGCCACATGGTGCGCCTTCCTCATCGTCTTCGTCATCTTCCCATTCCAAACAAGCAGGCCAATCGTCTCCTGCCGTCCAGGGGTTACATACTTCACTTAGATTGGGGTGATAGCAAAATGTCGGCGTATCATGGTCAAATTCACAACCTTCTCCCTGCTGCCATACGCAGCAAATAAAATTCTCACAAGAGGGATCACAAAATAGTGGCGCGCGTGGATTCATGTCAGGATGACCTTCATGCTCTAACCCTTGCATAAGGAAAGAAGTAAAGGTTAAGTCAGAATTATAAGGTGCCAGTACCAGTTCATCAAGTATGGTATAAGGCACTTGAGGAAATTCAAAACCAACCGGAATCATGGTATAAAGGCATGGAATAAAGTTTGGATCGGGATTTTCCGGCAGGTAATAATCGCCCATCTGTTCCACCGTTTGCCCAAGTGGGAACTCAAAAAGCACCAAGTCAAGATTAACCAAGGCAGCCAGTTGGGTAAAATCGGCAGGACAAAAGCGCACATAATAGTCGGTCACCGGCAACTCCGTATCATCGCTGTACAAGCGATTCCAGGCAGCCGTCATATTCGCGCGGCTGTAAGGATTGGGGCGTGTTTCGCCCAAAATGATTTGGCTGTGGCCGATATTTTCATCATCTAGGAACACGAGGGGATCATTGTCGCTTTTCAACAATGCATCATTATAGGGGGGCAGGCAGGTCTTTCTCACAGGCAAAGACCGATAACAAAACAGCCAAAATGACAAAAGGTGTGTTTTTCATGGTATTAAGCGGTTTAAAAAATGATGAAATAATAAGATCGCCTGTAAATAGCTCATTTTTTGCCAAACAGTCAAGTGTTAAAATGCAGTATTTGTGACGTGCTTTTACAGCTAGTGTAGGCGTAACTTCGAGTTCCGCCGACACTTAGTCAACTTAATCAACTCACCGCATCAATATCACATCGCCTTTAAACTGCTCCACCCGGCCATCTATCATCAACACTTCCAGCAGATAGGTATAAACCCCCGTACCCAGGTCTTTCCCCCTAAAAACGCCATTCCAGCCAAAAGCGTCGCTAGAATCCGGGAAGTCTTTGCGGTCGAACAACAAATTGCCCCAGCGATCTGCAATGAGCAAACGCTTAATATGTGCTATGCCGGGACCGCCATAAACAACAAAAAAATCATTCTGGCCATCCCCATTTGGACTAAATACATTTGGGATGTACAAAACAAGGCGTTTATCGACGATAACAAGCAGCGGCACCGTCGCTTTGCACTGTTCCGCATCCTCAATTTGCAATTGATAAGTCGTCGTTTGCAAAGGGGAAAAAACAGGATCGGCACAATCAAGACAGGAAATACTGGTATCCTGGGGCATCCAGCTTAAAGTATAATCTCCATTTGCGTTATATACCTGAACAAAAACTTGCGTGCTCTCCCCCAATCTTATTTCCACCGACTCTGGTAAATTAGTGAGGATGGTTTGGGGCGCGGGTACATCCGCCATCCCCTCAAACAGGCAGCCATTGGCATCCATGATGGCGTATTGATACGTGCCTATCGGCAGATCGCTGAATAGGCTGTCGCTAAAAAAGGCGACACCACCATTGAAAGAATAAAGATAGGGTGCTACGCCTGTGCCAAGTTCGGGAACTAGGGCTAAAGCGCCGAGTTGCCGTACACAATCTGCCGTATCGGCAACGGCTGATCCCAGCAGGGCTGTCGGTTGGTCTATGAAGATGGATTGGAGGGCTTGGCATCCATTCGCATCTGTTACGCTGACGCTATGTTGCCCAAAGGGCAGTTGTATGGCCTGTGCGTTGCTTTCTCCATTATCCCAATAATATTGGAAGCCAGGCGTCCCGCCCTGCGCAGCAACTAGGGCTTGCCCATCTGCAAATCCATAGCAAGTAGCAGGTAGATTTTCCAAAACGGCCATCCAAAGCGAATCGGGTTGGGTCACGTCAAAACCTTGCGGAGAAAAAAGGCAGCCGTGTGCATCTGTAACCGTTACAAAGTAAGTGCCTACGGCTAATTGATCGGCTAATTCACTGGTTTGTCCATCCGACCAGGCATATTGATAAGGCGATGTGCCGCCACTAATGCTGACCGCCAAAGTACCATCCGAGTCACCGTAGCAGGAAACAGGCTGTGCCGCCACCTGCGTTAGGGCCAAAGGCGGTGGTGCGCTAATAAATACACTGTCTAAATAAAAACAATTGTTGGCATCCGTGATGCTTACATAATGCCAATTGGAAGACAGCATATCGTTGTAAGGGCCTTCCAATCCATTATCCCACAATAACGCATAAGGCGCTGTACCCCCTGCAAGCTGGACACTGGCCTGCCCGTCACTCGAATAAGAACAAGTGGCTGGAACAGAGTTGTGCTGGGCTGCAATCGGCGGAGCTTGACCAACGAACACATCGCCTTCGATCATACAATCATTTTGATCCGTAATGGTAAACAAGTAGTTGCCCGCTGATAGATCCTGGACATTTCCAGTGGTGTTTCCCGGTTCGTGCGTCCAGTAAAAGGTATAGGCAGGTGTCCCCCCTTCAGATAGAATATTAACGCTACCATCGCTGCCGCCCCAGCAAGAAGCCGGAAGACTGGTTACAGAAAAATCTAGTGCGGGAGGCTGGTTCAAGGTATCCGAAACCACTTGACGGCATTGGTCGGCATCGGTGATGGTGATGCTGTAATGTCCGGTTGCCAGCCCGTCGAATAAGTTAATACTCTGCTCGCCTAAGCCCATATCAAAAACATAGGGCGGAGTACCTACCGAAACCAGGACACTAAGCGCGCCGTCTGAAGCGCCGTAGCAGGAAATATCCCAGCCGTTGTAGTCGCTTTCTATTTGAGTAGAAGCTTGAATTTCAGGCAACACCTGCACCGCAACCGTATCCCGAGAACTACATTGCCCATTCCGTTCGGTCAGTAACTCGTATTCATAGACCACTACTTCATCGCTGGTATTGGTGTAAGCAATCCCCGTAATGGCTGCATGGGGATTTAATATCAATTCGGCGGGTGCATTGCCTATGGGCAGCCAATTATAGGTGATATTTTCAGTTCGGATATCTATGCCCAGCGAGCCTGTGGTGCCGCTACAAAGGCGGGGCGGTTCGCCTGCATTGAACAAACGCGGAGCAGGAACAACGATACTGACTGTATCACAAGTGCAGGTATGAAAAGGGGCATATCCCAATAGGAGCAATTGACAAACCTGATCGGTAGTTGCCAAAAAGGATAAGGTATCGAGGTAGCTTTCTCCAGGTATTAAATCGGGTAAAAGGGTGATTTCTGTATGTAACCAAGCGTCTATTCCATCATCCGCCAGCCCGTTGCTGTTGATATCATGATAGATAGCATAGGCGAAGGTATCTTGTCGCAGGCTGGCAGTGCCTGTGTTTTGGAAACTAAAAACCAGATTGACCAGTTCTCCATTTGTCCCGGAAGGTACACTTGTACTATTGATGGCTTCCAACTCGAAATCATCGCTCAGCACCGGGGCGAACAAGGTATCCAAGCGTAAAAAGGAAAAAATATTGCAACTGTCGCCAGGGGCATTATTGCAAGCAACCCGGGTTTGCAAAAGCGCGCTATATTCTAAACCCACTGTATCGCAAGGCGGATCGGCCAAGTAGCTGTCTGCTATGTCAAAGTGAAAAACAACGGAATCGCCGGGCAACAATCCCTCTTGTAATTGGAATATCAGTACCCGTTCATTTCCAAACTCGATATTATCGGCCAATGTGCCGGGTGGATGTACTGAGCCGCCTACGGAAGCCGGGACATAGTTGTAAGTAAAAGGCAGAATCAGACCGGCGTATTCATACTCGGAAATATTGTTTGGCCCCAGGTTGATGAAGGTCATTTGGGCGCGGTTCATCCCACAGTTTTCCAGTCCTTCTTCATCCAAGTGCATATCAATGTAATAATTATTGCCGCCAAAAGGAACACCCTCAATATTCAGGCGGCTACTCAGCATTTTTCTTTTCCAAATTTGGCCACAACTGTTGCTTGCACTCAAATCAAAAGTGATACGCCGACCAGAAAAAATATTACAATCGGTGGTAACTTCAAAAAGGATTCGGCAAGTATTTTCTGGTGTCTGGCTGATGCCTTTGAAAAACGGGAAAGCATTATGGCCTGTTATCGCCCAACTATATTGCCCGCCCCCAAGCGGAATGGGATCGTTCAAATAAACGATGTTGCCACTACCAGCGGGGATTTCAACTCGTCCGCTGCCCGCCAAAAAAATTACGCCCAGCGGCAATTTCATATCAATGAGCAAATCATAGGCATTGGCTACTTGGGTGTTAGCTAGGTCAAAGGCATAGGTGTGAGGCTCGCAAAGTCTCAGCGGATTAGTCGGCGAGGTCAATTCTGCGGAAAGCGATAAAGGCGTTGGTTGATAAATCAGCAGCAAGGAGTCGTAGCTGCACTGATAAAACCCCAATGGATGATCATAGCCCACATCGGGCGTCGAATTGGGATACCCCAAACAAGACCAGCCATGAAGGAGCAAAATGCTGTCGCGCTCGCATGAAGTATAAGTTGCGACCAATTCAAACTGGCGGGAAGAAAAGGCGGGTAACTGCCCCACTTTGAACCAAAATTTATTACCCTGATCGTAGTAAAAAGGCGCATAGCTTATGGGGGCTCCGGGGTTGGTGATGTCGAGTAGTTCTACGCCCATTACCCCGTTGCCAGCCTCTACCGCAAACCAGTTGTTTTCGGTGGCTTTATTGGTACTCGCATAATCGGTGGTATTGTCCAGGCGAAACTGCCACTTGATGGTCTCCCCCGTTGGACTATATACTTGAGGGCCAGCTAGAAGCAAAGCACTTTCCTGTCGCTCATAAGCGCGATTGTTGCTTTCATCCGTAGAAGTAAAATCGTATTGGATGAAACCTGGCGCATGTGTGAATGCGCGAATATCTGCCTCCAGCGCAACGCGGTAATTCTCGCCACTAAACATATTACAAGTGGGCTTTGCTTGAAACTGAATACCGTGCATGGCATTACTCCCCCCGATAGCTAGGTCGCCCTTTGGCCAGTAACCTTGATTGTTGTAGGTAAAAATGGTACGGGTGCCATCCGTGCTAACAAGGGGATCCGTTAAAGGAAAATTCACCCCAGGCGCTACCGTAGAAATGCCGCCATTGGCATTAAATGAGCCAGCAGCAATCAGCGTGCTGGTGCCTGGCAAAATAGCCCAACTGCCCTCCAGGTATATCCTGATTTGGCTGACGTCGGCTACCGTCCTAACCTCGTCTGGAAACTGGTCGCCATCGTACAAATGACCTTTGTTGGTCACCGAATTGCTGTTAAACAGGATGGATTCACAGCCGTAATGTGTTTGTATGCTGTAAGAAACATAGGCACTGGCTTCTACTTTTTCTAAAGTAAAGGCATCGAAATAACGGCTACAAAGCGAATCCTGCCCTTCTATTTTGGAATAAAACGAGCCATACAATTCCGGCACATCCGCCGCCTGAATCGGCGCATTTTCAGAAACCAGTGTAATTAAGCGCAAAACCAGGCTATCGCCATCCTGTCGGGAAATGGTTTCCAAACAAGCGCCTGGCTCAAATAGCGGTTCTAAGTTGATATCAATGTAATGGGTTTCTAAGCTAGGGCGAAAAAAAGTATCTATACTGATGACCGGACAACTGATCGTCCCTCCGCCCGAGGGATAATAATCTAACTGCGCGCTCAAAGGCAAAAAATGCGGAGAATCAGGATCGATGAAAAGCACCTCAATTGGTTGGTACTCCACCCGTGCATACAGGCTATCAAAGGGCCCACTCCCCAGATAAACCCCGCTAATGGTCATCAAAACAGAGTCGTAGGTAAGGGCAGCTTTGGTATTGATATTGGCATGAATGGCGGGGTCAGCTCGCACCAATTGGAAAACATCCCGCCAACCCATAGTCTGTCGGTTCGCCTTAAAACTTCGGGTGACGATACCATTATTGCAGTTTTCACATAAAGCTTGAAAGTCAAGCTTTACCATTCGACAATCCGTTTGTTTGTAGGTGGGGCAGTTGGCTGGATCGCAGTAGTAAATAAAACTCAATTCAACAATCGAATCGCCCTGCGGGCGGCTACAGTCCAATTGCAAGGGCAGTACCCAGGGGTCATCCAGGTTACCATGTTCTGTACCCGCTAGCCAGACGGTATCTCCACTCACGGCTACTATGCCATAATGAGTCCCCGGGCCGCTGCTGAACCCCGGTCCAACGACCAATCCTTCGGGTAGAACAAGTTGCAATAAAAAAGAATCCGTTGCCTCGCAAGGAGAGCGCCATTCGCCGAGGGGTCTGATGGTAAGCGTTGTTGTGTCGCCGTCAACTAAATTGGTATTGCTGAGCGATAGATTGAATTCGACATTTCTATGAAGGAAAAGCTCTAAAATATTCAAACCTGCATCACTAGCATTGTACCAAAAAGCTTCGGTGTTGCCGCAAAGGCGAGAATACTGGTAGCCAATCCTAAAGCTCGTTTGCGTTCCTCCAGAAGTAGGCATGCCACTCAAATAAGCACAATCGGGTGTGGCATCGGGATCATAAGTCACGATAATATTAATATCAAAGGAGGCGCCAACAGGCAAGTCGTCGTAAAAGCCATCACCATCCACATCCTCTAATCCACCCGGTCCATCAATGTCCCAATTGATGTTATTAAACAGGATGTTATAGCCCAGCATCGGGTTGGGCATACTGATCTGATAGGCAGAAAAAGGGAAACTTTGCCCGGCTATTTCCACGGAAAAAGACCAGTTGGGAAAAAGCGCAATGTTTTCAGGCAAGAGACCAGCAAACAAATTGCGATTGAGGCCAAATGCCAAGGAGAGGTCCAAAGCAGCACCAGCATCCAAATCCAATTCTGTACCCTGGTTTGATACCTTGTAAGTAAGCACTAAAGGCTCACAAAATCCGCCACCCACCTGCTCGGCATTGGTAACTTGAGCCAAAGAAGTATAACCTGTTTCATTGGTAATCACCACACTGGGCGTCCCTTGCGCAAAGGTAGTCAAAGCAGGCATTTGAATGGATTGACAAACCTGCCCGCCGCACTGCCAAAAAATTTCAACAGAAGAAGGGTGTTCGTTGCAATCGTCCAATTGAATCAATTCCTCTATCATCAGCGTATCGCCAAAATCAAACTGCCCGTCAGCACCGGGCCAGTCGCTGCCAGTAATCAACAGCGTATCACCGGTAAGCCCGCTACCCACCAATTGGCCGATATTGATGCTCAATAACTGTAACCCCAATCCATATTGACTCACAAAATAAAGGCTATCGAGCGAAGCGCCCGAATTGGATTGGATGAGCCGGAAACTGCGTGTGCCTGCCTGGCCGGGAGCTAAAGTCAGGATTTGATTTTCCACGGAAACGATACCGACTTGGGGATAATAATAATTGGGCAAAGGCAGTTCTTCTGCGCTGTATTGTTGAATGCCATGCTGTAACAAATAAAAGATTCCCTGGGAATTGTTAAACTGGCAATCTATACGCACTTTGAAATGCACAAACAAAACGTTGTTGACCCCCACAAAAGGAATGGAAAAAGAAGGGTGGCCTAAATCATTGATATTTTGCTCCAAAGCACCTTCGCTAGATCCTGCTTCGTAGTACATGCCAGTAGGCAAATCTATCGACAGCGTTGCACCGACGATAGGATTGGAAGAGCCATTTGATATCAGTAAAGTGTAAGTACCGGCAGTATCACATACGATGAGGGATTCGGGACCGCCCGACGGGAAAAGTGAAATTTGGCCAAAAGTTGGTAATTGGCAACAAAAACAAAGCAACAACAGCCACTGCCTGCATAACAAGTTCATAGTGTCAGGGATTACATGGCCTGCAATTTAAGCATTTGTTTGAAGTGTCGGGGCAAATCGCTTTCACAATACACCGCTTTGGCTAATAAAAGCCCAAAAGAAATACACACTGAATACAGATCAAATAGGCAGCCCCGGCGAATATTTGATTTCTGTCATCACAAAAGCACTCTGTACCCGGCCTATATTTTCAAGCGCTGCCAGTTTTTTGGCCACGAAATGCTGGTAAGTGTCCATGTCTTTGACCACTACCTTGAGCAAATAATCGAAAAGACCGGCAATGTGGTAACACTCCACCACCTCGGGTAAAAGCTGGATGTCCCGCTCAAACTGCACCAGAAAATCGGTGGAATGTTCTTTAAGCGACACATTGCAAAAGGCCATCAGGCTCAAGTGTATTTTTTTGCGATCTACCAGCGCCACATATTGCTGAATAACGCCTTCGCGCTCCATCCGTTTGATGCGTTCATAAACGGGGGTTGTGGTCAGGTGTAGTTGCGCCGCGATTTCCTTATGGGTAAATTTTGCATCTTCTTGAAGCAATTGTAAAATCCTTTTGTCCATAGCATCCAATTCAGTCATGCGCCGTTTTTTTTTCTATCAAAGCCACAGTTAGGTTTGATTTTAAGCAAAAAAATCTAAAATTTGATGAAATATAGGTATTTTTTCTAAATTTATTTTAAAATAAAGATAATTGTTCTTTAGTGGTAATTTTGCAACAGCTTTAACCAAATAAAATGCCCGCTCATGCATAGCAACACATCCCGCCCGTTTCAACCAGAAAGCCTGATGATGTCTTACGGTTACAAACCGGAATTGTCAGAAGGCGCGATCAAATGCCCTATTTTCCAAACTTCTACCTTCGTTTTTAAAACGGCAGAAGAAGGCAAAGCTTTTTTTGAAGTGGCCTACGGTATTCGCGACAAACGTCCAAATGAGGAAATGGGGCTGATATACAGCCGTCTCAACAACCCCGATCTCGAGATTTTAGAAAACCGCCTTTGCCTGTGGGATGGCGCCGAAGCAGGCGCTGTTTTTGAAAGTGGTATGTCGGCCATTACGACGACGCTATTGGAGTTTCTGCAACCCGGCGATTTGTTGTTGTACAGCAATCCACTTTACGGAGGGACAGATCATTTTATCCAACATTTTTTGCCTAAACTGGGCATCCACACGCTCGGCTTCAAACCGGGCATGGATCGGGAAGCATTAATTGAATTGGTAGAAAAAAGCGGTCATGCTGACCAACTTCGCTTCATTTATATAGAAACACCTGCCAACCCCACCAACGATTTGATAGACATTGCTTGCTGCCGCGCTGTTGCCGATCATTTCAAAAAAGAAGACCAAGACGTACTCGTAGCGGTGGATAATACCTATATGGGCCCGCTTTGGCAGCATCCGCTTCAACATGGCGCCGATTTGGTGTTGTACTCTGCTACCAAATACATCGGCGGGCACAGCGATGTCATAGCGGGTGCGGTGCTTGGTTACCAAAAGTGGATCAGCCGCGTAAAAACACTGAGAACATTTTTGGGTAGCATGGCTGGCCCTTGGACGGGCTGGTTGCTGTTGCGCAGCCTGGAAACTTTAAAAGTGCGCATGGAAAAGCAGTGCCAAAATGCACAGGAAGTAGCCAAATTCCTGGGTCATCATCCAAAGGTCGAAAAGGTTTATTACCTCGGGCTGATTCCACAAGATTCGTCAGCTTATGAAGTTTACCAGCGGCAATGCCTAGCGCCTGGCGCCATGTTGTCCTTTGACATTAAAGGTGGTGAGGCGGAGGCTTTTCAATTTTTGAACCATTTACAGCTCATCAAACTGGCGGTGAGTCTGGGCGGTACCGAAAGCTTGGCTGAACATCCGCGAACCATGACCCACGCAGGGGTTGATCCACAGCACTTGCTGGAAATGGGCATTACTGGCAAAATGGTGCGCCTTTCCATCGGTGTAGAGCACGCCAAAGATATTATCTGGGATATTGAACAAGCACTGGAACAAGTATGCACCGGACAGGCAGCGATTGGAAAAATGGTAAAAAATGATGTAACTTTATAGCTCATATAACATCATTTGAAATGAACCTCAACGCTGTTTCAGCCGATTTGTTAAAACGCCCCGACTTACCCTTGGTAATCGAACAGGTACGGCATCAGTTGGAGGGCGAAGCGAAGCGGCGAGAAAAGTTTCGGGATTGGTTGGGTGAAGACCAAAAGGCAGAATACATCAACGGAGAAATAATCATGCACACTCCAGTCAAGCGCAATCATTTACGCGTATCCGAAAACCTGACCACTTTGCTAGGCATTCATATCCGTCTTCACCAGCAAGGTATTATTATGGTAGAAAAAGCATTGATAGGTCTTACGCGAAATGACTACGAACCGGATATTTGCTATTTCACCAAAGAGCGGGCAGCTGTATTTACAGACGATCGGGTGGTTTTTCCAGCACCCGATTTTGTAGTAGAAATAGTATCAAAAAAGACAAGCAAAATAGATAGGGGCATTAAACATACGGATTACGCGTCGCACGGGGTAATAGAGTACTGGATTATAGATCCGGCTCGAAAAACGCTTGAGCAGTTCGTTCGCGTAGGAAATGACACCGAGTTTATGCCCGCCAGTAAGTTGCTGATCGGACAAATAGTATCCAGCGTAGTAATAGCTGGATTTGACATACCGGTCGCTGCTCTTTTCGAGGAAGATGCCTGTTTGGAGGCACTAAAAAAGATGATTCAACCTGATTCAACGGGTAAGCTTTAGAAACCGCAGCGATAGCAGGATAGCGCTGGTACTTAGGCCGAAAACAAAGCCCCACCAGATGCCCTGCACATCCATACCCAGCACAAAAGCCATCAAATAGCCAGAAGGAATGCCCAGCACCCAATAGGCAATACTGACGTACAAGGTCGGGATGCGCACATCCTGGATACCACGCAGCAAGCCCACACCAATAGCTTGAACGGAATCAGAAATCTGAAAAGCGGCTGCCAGAATAAGCAGGGAGGAAGCGTAATAGAGTACTTGCGCTTCCTCGTTAAAAAAACGCGGGAGGATATGCCGCCCCAAAATAAAAACCAGGGCACACAAAACGCCATAGATGATGCCCATCCAAATAATTGTAGTACCTATCTGGCGAACCTTGGCTTTATCCTTTTGACCAAAAGCATAAGCGGCACGGATGCTGCCTGTTGCACTGATGCCCAGCGAAACCATAAAAGTCAGTGCGGCTAAACTAATGGCGATCTGATGTGCCGCCTGTTGGATATAACCCAACCAGCCAATCATGATGCCCGAAATGGCAAAGGCACTGCTTTCCATGCCATACTGCATGGCAGAAGGCAGCCCAATGCGCAGCACATCTCTAAGGCGGTCTTTTCTCAACTGAAGCTGTTGGCTCAGCTGTTGGCGGTAGGGTTCAAAGCTTTTGCCCTTCCAGACAAAAAGTACGATGGCAATCATAATGGCCAGGCGAGAAAAGAGTGTTCCAATGCCGGCGCCTTCCAGTTCGAGGCGGGGAGCGCCCCACTTGCCATAGATGAATAGGTAATTCAACAACACATTGAGCGGAATAGAAGCCAGGGAAAGGTACATGGGCATCTGCGTTTTACCTAAGCCATCAGCGAATTGTTTGACCGCCATAAACAGCGCCATTGGAATCATCCCCCAAGCCATCCAGATGAGGTAGGGCTTGGACAATTCGGCAACTATTTTATCCTGCCCCATGTAGTCCACCCCATCGATGCCGACATGAATCAGGATGGCCAACAAGGTAGCGGCTATCCCTACTGCCCAGGTACCATTGTAGAGTATGCGCAAGGGCTTATCCCGGTCGCCCTCGCCCAGCGCAGCGGCAACCAAAGGTGATATGGCCATAGAAAGGCCGATCACTAGAATGAAAGGGATACCAATCAGGTTGTTTACAAAGGAAGCGGCTGCCAACTGGCTGCTATGAATAGCACCCACCATCGCAGAATCAATGATACCCAATAAAATTTGCGTGATATTACCCAGAATGATTGGCCATCCCAAACGCAGGGTATGCTTAACTTCCTCCCAAACCACTTGTTATTCCGTTTACCGTCCTCTAAAATCTATAATCAAGCATTAAAAATCCATAAACCAAGATCAATCCTCCTCATACACCATTTCATCTTCTTCCTCCACCTCTTTCGGCTTATCGCGTTTTACCAGTGCATTTTTGTGCATGTCCGCATAGTCGTTTCTGCTTTGGGCTATATCTATAGCTAAAAAAAGTGCCTGTCGGAAAGACGACGGATCGGCAGCGTTTTTACCAGCCAAGTCGAAAGCGGTACCGTGGTCGGGGGAGGTGCGTACATGAGAAAGGCCAGCCGTATAATTGACGCCACTACCAAAAGCCAATAGCTTGAATGGGATAAGCCCCTGATCATGATACATAGCCAAAATGGCATCAAATTTTTTGTATTGCCCCGACCCAAAAAAGCCGTCAGCCGGGAAAGGCCCCATGACCATCATGCCCTTCTTCTTGCATTCTACTATCGCTGGTCGAATGATTTGCTCTTCTTCCAGCCCGATGGTGCCACCATCTCCGGCGTGTGGATTAAGCCCCAGCACAGCAATAGTTGGCCGCTCCAACCCGAAATCCATTTTTAGGGATTCATGCATCATCTGGACTTTTTGAATAATGCCTTCCTTCGTCAAATGGCTGGCTATCTCCGATACTGGCAAGTGATTGGTGGCCAGACCAATCCGGATTTCGTCGTTTACCAAGAACATCAGACTGGAATGACTACCTAGCTCTTTGGTCAAATATTCCGTGTGTCCAGGAAAAGGAAAACCTGCCATATTCATGGCTTCTTTATTGATGGGAGCAGTTACCAGAGCATCAATTTCTTTTCGTTTTAGACTTTTTACTGCTGCATCCAGTGAACGCCAGGCAT
This sequence comes from uncultured Saprospirales bacterium, assembly GCA_937864265.1. Taxonomy (GTDB): domain Bacteria; phylum Bacteroidota; class Bacteroidia; order Chitinophagales; family Saprospiraceae; genus CALMIR01. The sequence continues at coordinate 14,700 of CALMIR010000143.1, forward strand.
ATTGCCCGCCTATTTCGGAAGCCTTGCCCAATGTGATATTGACATTCTCCTGCCAGCAGTTGACCACGTTCACTTTATCGAAGTGGAATTTTTCGCCTTCGCGCAGAGAATGAAATTCGCAGTCTTCTCCAACAATATTTTTATGGTAGGAAACCACCTTGGAAGATCCATAGATAATCGGGGTGCAGTGTTGAAGTAAGGCGGATTGGCTCAGTGTTTTTAAAATGATTTCCAATCCTATGCCATTGATATCCCCAATACTGATTCCTATTTTGAGTTTTTCCATTTTATACTACATTTTATCAAAATGGGCATAAAGATATAAAGTTAAGGCGGGACTTTTAAAAAAATTGCATTTGGGTTAGTGGGCAGATAGGCTTGGAAAGTCCACAAATTTGTTGCACATTGCACCGGATGAGAGCTAAAAAGTCATTCGGCCAACATTTTCTAAACAGCGAGAGCATTGCCAGGCGCATCGCCCAATCGCTCAAACAAATAGGACAGAGCTACCATCATATTGTTGAGGTAGGGCCAGGTAAGGGCATGCTGACCCGTTTTTTAACAGAATCAGAAGCGCAGCTTTGGTTGGTGGAGGCGGATACGGATATGGTGGTTTACCTCAATGAACATTATCCCGACCTCCGCAAAAGAATCATCGAAGCCGATTTTTTAAAAATTGATTTGCGCCAGGTATTACAGGATCAAGCCTTTGCTTTGATTGGCAATTATCCCTACAATATTTCCTCTCAGATTCTCATCAAAATGGTGGAAAACAGGGCATTCATACCGGAAATGGTGGGGATGTTTCAGAAAGAAGTAGCGGAAAGGGTGGTATCTCCACCTGGAACAAAAGACTATGGCGTTATCAGTGTGTTGGTGCAGGCTTATTACCGGGGGGAATACCTTTTCTCTGTGGACAAATCCAAGTTTAACCCGCCGCCCAAAGTACAATCAGGGGTGATTCGCCTGACGCGATTGGAAAATCAGCACCTGGATTGCGATGAAAAATTGTTCAAAAAGGTGGTCAAGCAAGCCTTCAGCCAGCGCCGCAAAATGCTGCGCAACACCATGAAAGTCTATTTAAAGGAAGATCCAGTTTTAGCTGAGCCTTTTTTTGAACAACGCCCGGAGCGGCTAAGCGTTGGCGATTTCGTCAATCTGACAAAACTGGTTGAAAAAGCAAACAGCGCCGAAGAGGGATAGCGACCAATCGGGCTAACGGATCACTACGGTTTGTGTCATTCGCCTGTCTGCAAACCAAGAATTCAACTGATAAATACCCGGGGGCAATTGGCTGACATCTATTTGGTATTCTTTCTGGCCTTCAACCGCCTGGAAATAAACCTGCTGCCCCAAAGTTGAAAGCAATTCAAAAGCCTCTAGTTGGAAAGGATGAGACACTTGAATCGTCAAGTAATCATTGGCAGGATTGGGCATTACCCGAACCTCTAGAAAATCATTGGCCGGGTCGTCCTCCAGCGTAACGTTGTAAAAGGTCGCTTGTGGATAGTATTTCAAATCATAATTCAATGTATTGCCGGCTTCGTCTATCAGTACAATACCTTCGATGCCAATATTGAAAGGCACTTCTGGCTCTGCAATACCTTCGATAATGTCCGAACTCACTACGAAGTTCAACTTGGCCAGCAAGCCATTCCCGCTGATACCCACCCCGCTTTTTCGGCTAAACGCGACATCCATCCGCCCCGCGTTGCTGGATGATGCGCTTTGGTTGAGGGACAATACCTGCGAAGTGTTGCCAAAAAAAGAACCGTTTTCGTAAAGCACCACAGGGGCATTATACGCAGTAAGCCCTTCCGGGTAGGTCAAGTAAAAGGCGATGCCGTGTATATCCTGAAAGGGCAGCCCGGAAGAACCCAAATACAATTCAGCATTGACCTGAAAAAAATCGGGAGAATTGTGGGTCAGGTAATATTCTGTTGCTTCCAGTTCCAGATAAATGGGTGGGGCGCCAAAAGTGGAAGACGTTGGAAATGCTGGTGCTGGGGTATAATTTTGATAAATAGCAGCCATGTCTGAGGCATCTACCAAGCCATCTCCATTGCAATCCAGGTGTTTGTAATTGACAGCCTGCATCTGATGATCCCAGTCCCAGCTAAAGTTGGGCAACCAAGCCGTGGGATTGTTTTCCATCGGGAAAAAAGGGCGATCCGGCCCTGTCGCACCATATCCCAAGCCCAAATAAAGCAAATCGTAGTTGTTGGCCTTCCAGTCGCCATCCGTGTCTCCTGGCCACACGCAATCGCTTTGATTGCAAAGCTCCTCCGCCGCATCTTGATGAATCCAAGAACAGTACTCATCAAAGCAACCCTGATCGTTCCAAATGCGCAGGCATATCGAAACGGATTCGCTGGGCATGGTGTAGGTCAGCGTCGGCGAAAGATGCGGGGAGCTGATGATTTGACCGTCAATTTCCCAATCATAATCGCTGTACTCGGAAGAAGCATTGTATAAAACAACGGTATTATCGTTGACGAACAGATAATAAAACTTGGCTTCGCAGGCATCCTCCTGAGCATGGGAAAGGACACCCAACAGGCATCCTACAACAACAAACCAATATTTAAAGACAGGCAGACGAACCATGATACAGAAGTTTAAAAAAAATGCATACATCCTGGCCTTTCAAAAAGGCTTATCATTTTTTGTTCTCTGACAATTTTTGTGGGAACGGCTTTAGCGGGTAAAAATACGCTCGCAAGAAGTAGTGCTATCCGCTCAAGCCGTTGCTTCAGATCACAAGAGTTGTTAGAGAACCCATTTTTTAATGTACAAATTTGGCGAAAAGTGCGTTATGCACAAAAAACAAAATAAATTATTTGTTGTTTTGGGGACAATATCTTATTTGGGTTATTTATTTGATTTTCAGTTTTTTGTTCGATCGCTATGCTTAGCCAAAAATTGGAAAGCCTGCTGGAAACTTTTTCTAAATCCGAACAGGAGCAATTTTTAAGCTTCCTGCGCTCCCCCTTTTTTAATGAAAACGAAGACCTTGTACATTTATTTGAGGTGTTAAAGCCGTATTTGAATAACGCAGCAGCAGAAAGTGATAAAAAAGTTATCTGGAAAGAGTTATTCCCGGGTAAAAAATTTGACGATGCCAAGCTGCGTCTGCTGTGTTCCAAAATGACCTACTTGGCGTTTGATTTTTTAAAGACAGCCCGGCAAAGTTCCCTTTCTAGCCAGCAACTGGATTTGCTGAAAATACTCCGCCAACGCAAGCTGGATAAGCACAGCAGCAGCCTGCTCAAAAAGATGCAGGCTGAAATATCGGATTCGACTTTGCAAGACAAAAGCCATCATCTGCTGCAATTTGAAACCCACCAGTTTATTTTTCAACAGGCTGAAGAAAAAAGCAAAACGGATGCAGGCGATGTAAAAATGCTGGAAAAGGCCGATTTTCACCTAGATTGCTTTTTCTTCTCGCAAAAGTTGAAAAACTTCTGCGATCTCTTGGATTACACCAAAAGCCGCACCACTTCTACGACCATTTATTTCCCGGACAGCCTGCTGGAATTGATCGAACAGGGCGGTTACCTTCAGGAGCCAGCGGTAAAAGCCTATTATCTGGTGCTGAACCTCCTGCAAAAACCAGAAGAAGAGCAGCACTTTCATGCCTTGAAAGCCATGTTGGCGGAATCAAAACCCTATTTTGAACCCAAAGAATTGCGCGCCCTGTATTTGTACCTGATGAATTACTGCATCGATTCTAAGATCAATAAAGGCTTCTCCCGTTACTTCGAGGAATTGTTTCAGATTTATCAATTGACCATACAGGAGGAAATTCTGTTGGATCACGACATTTTACCCGTTCAGGATTATAAAAACATCATCACCGTTGGGCTTCAGGTAAAAGCCTTTGCTTGGGTGGAAGCGTTTATTCAGACCTACACCGAAAAACTACAGCCCGAACACCAGGAAAATGCCTTGGCCTACAACCTGGCTAAAGTGTATTTCCATCAGGAGCAGTACGAAAAAGTGATCGAACAATTGCGGGAGGTGGAATACAGCAATCTCATTTATGCCCTCGGGGGCAAACTACTCCTACTGCGCACCTATTTTGAAACGGGGGAGTACCTGGCCCTAGATTCCCTCATCGACAGCTTCCGCATTTACTTGCACCGCAATCAACAAATTTCCAGGGAGGTACGGCAGCAATACCTCAACCTCCTGCGCTACATCAAGAAAATATCTAATTTGCCTCCCGGCGATAAGTCCGTTTTGCTAAAGATCAAACAACAAGTGCAAGACTGCAAGTCTATGGCAGCAAAAGGCTGGGTATTGGAGAAGGTCGAAGAGTTGATGTAACTAACAGCTTAGGTATAAATGTAAACGGTAAGCTAACGGGGGTAGCAATACGAAAAGCTCCTCCTGTTACTAGCTATTCTGGAATTTTAGCGATATAGAATAAAAGCACCTCGCTCATTTTTCCGTATCTTCACGCCATGAAGTATCCTATTGGCATACAAGACTTCCGCAAGCTCCGTGAGGACAACTACATTTATGTGGATAAAACCCAACATATTTTCAATATTCTGGGTAATGGGAATTATTTTTTCCTCTCCCGTCCGCGTCGCTTCGGAAAGTCGCTGCTGCTTTCGACAATAAACGAGTGGTACGGCGGTAGCCGGGACTTATTCAAGGGCTTGTGGATCGAAGACAAATGGGATTGGGAGGCCAATATGCGCCCCGTTATCTGGTTGAAATTTGCCAGCTTTCAATACAAATACAACCCGCTGAAAGATGCCATCGCAGCCGGGCTGCAGGCTGAAGCCGAACGCCTGGAGGTAGCGCTGAACCTGAATAATAATAAGCATCCTTTTGCTGAGCTATTGAAAAAGGTATATGAAAAATATGGTCGAAAAGTAAGTATCCTGATAGACGAGTACGATAAACCCATCATTGATTATTTAGACGATATACCGCAGGCTGAAGCCAATCGCAATACGCTTAAATGGCTATATTCCGTCCTCAAAGACAGCGACCCTTACATCGAACTCCTCTTCATCACCGGGGTATCGGCGTTCAGCAAAGTGAGCGTTTTTTCGGATTTAAACAACTTAGCCAATATATCCCTGGAGCCCTCCGCTTATACATTGCTTGGCATTACACAACAGGAGTTGGAAACCGTTTTTGCCGAACAATTGAAGACTACCGACAAGGAAAAGGTAAAAGAATGGTACAATGGTTATAGTTGGGGCGGCGCTGATAGGGTGTATAATCCTTTTTCTTTACTGCGCTTTCTGAACAGCGGGCAATTCAATAACTATTGGTTTGAAACGAGGACACCTACTTTTCTGGTGAAAGAGATGAAGAAAGGCGGAAATTACAAGGTGTCTAATATTAACACCTCTCAGTTGGCGTTAACTAATTTTGACATTAGCCGACTGAATCCCATTACCGTGCTTTTTCAAACCGGATATTTGACGGTAAAGGCGTACGTACCCGAAGACCTGCTATATACGCTGGATTACCCCAACAAGGAGGTCAAACACGCACTAGAGCAATTGTTGCTCGACGAATATATGTATAGTCCTTATTCGGAAGCCCTGCCACGTGTGGTGAATTTGCGCAACGCCTTGCAAAAGAAGGACTTGCCGGAAGTGGTCGTGATTATCAATGCCGCTTTTGCCTCTATACCTTACGAACACTGGCAAAAAGAAAACGAACACTTTTATCATGCGCTGATTCACCTGATGTTCAGCTTGCTGGGTACTTATATTCGCTCAGAAGTACACAGTGCGAAAGGCCGCTGTGATGCCTTAGTTGAAACGGCAGACTACATTTATGCTTTCGAGTTCAAACTGGACAAACCAGTATCTGAGGCCATGCAGCAGATACAAGAAAAGGGTTACCTGAAGCCATATGCCGATTCACCCAAAGAAAAAATAGCGGTAGGTATGAGTTTTTCTACCGAGGCAAAAGAGGTAGTGGACTGGGCTACAGAGATTTTTAGCTCAGATAGAACCGAAACCATCGGCAGCACTAGTCCCACTCAGGAATAGGCGTGCCCTCTTTTTGCGTCAGCAATCGAAAATGGCTGCTAATTTCCTCCAAAATACGGCTATTGGCTACGTTTCTGATGCTTCGGCCATCGATGCTTGTTACCTTCGTCAATTCCCCCATAGTGCCGGTGGTGAAAACCTCATCAGCGATGTAGAATTCAGTGAGTGATAAATGCTTCTCCTGAATGGGAATCCCTGCTTTTTGGCAAATTTCGATCACTTTAGCGCGGGTAATACCGGGCAAACAGCTATCGGCATGAGGGGTATAAACGACTCCATTTCGAATACAGAAAAGATTAACGCCGTTTGCTTCGGAAACAAAACCGTCCTTGTCCAGCATAATACCAGCATCTGCGCCAGCGTAATTGGCTTCTATCTTGGCCAGAATATTGTTGATCAGATTGTTGTGGTGGATTTTGGAATCCAGACACATGGGCGTATTGCGCCTTACGGAAGAAGTGATTAGGCTAATTTCTGGCGGATATACCGGCGGCTTCCATTCGGCCAGTACAATCAGCGTCGGCCCAAATTGGTTGAGGCGGGGATCCATGCCAGAGGTGACTTTCAAGCCCCGGGTTAAGGTAAGGCGGATATGTACCCCATCGCGCATGTTATTAGCACGCAGGGTTTGGAAAATGGCTTCTGTGATGAAGGCATTGTCTGGTACGCCTTTGAAGTCGAGGGCGTGAGCAGAGTTTTGCAAACGCTCCAAGTGCCGATCTAGCGAAAAAATCCGGCCATTATACACCCGGATGCCTTCCCAAACGGCATCGCCGCCCTGAACTGCGCTGTCGAACACAGAAATTTTTGCTTCCTGACGCGGAAGTAGCCGACCGTTGATGTAGATCAGCAAATTGTCATTTTGGGTATTGTATTGCTGGAGCATGGTATCGGTATTTGCAAGAAATACATTCAGATTCTGGGCTTGCAAAAATACGACGATGTTTGGATGAATGTATGCCCCCGTATAGCTTTAACGCAGAAAAATTAGCTTCCCGATTTTGTCCTTACCCTAGCGGGCTAAACGGTTCATTTTAAGTGTGTTCGCTAGGGTAAGGACTTTGGTAAATCGGGAAGTGATTTTTTGCACATTACTAAGTTGTGAACTTTCACTTGTTTTTATACGAATAGCTGTAAATTTTGGCATCAGCCCCCTTGCCCTCGTTGGCGATGTACAGTGTGCCGTCAGGGCTGAAGCAAAGCCCTTCTGGCTGGGCGTGTTCTTTTTTGCTCAATTTTTCAAGGTGCAAAACGGTTCCTTGGACATTCATCACCAACAATACTTTACCGGAAGAAGACAGGACATAAATTTCGCCAGTCATTGGATGGATCGCTATGGCCGATGGGCTAAAGCCAAAATCCGCGTTGGTCGGATCAAAAAATTCAGTAAGTTTTTCCAGTTTTTCTAAGGCAGGTTGGGTGTCCAGGTATTGGCCGACCATTTCTGTGCTGATCAGAAAAACAGGAGATTCTGAAAGCGTTTTGGTGCTTAAATCAAAGGCATAAATCCCTTTTTGCTTTTTGTAAGTAGCTTCCTGGCCGGCTTTAGCTTTACAAGCCAAAAGCAGGCGATTGTTTTTTGGGTCGTAAGCCAGTCCCTCTACGTCATTTTCCTCATTTAAAAAGAAATTGTATTTTTCAACCAATGGTTCTTGCCCTTTTTCTGGACTTATTTCATACAAAGTGCCAGAGCTTTTGACGACATAAATTTTATCGCCCACGGCTTCTACTCCTTCATAGTCGCCGTCTTTCCAAAAAGTGATTTCTTCCAATACCTCTCCCGTGGAGGCATTTATTTTATACACAATACCGTTTTCATCCTGAACAGCCAGTAGCTCCCCATTTTTATTGCTGGGACTCAGCCCCGATACCTCTTCCAGTTTACCCGGTAGAGCAAAGTAGTGTTCCGGCAACCCCGTATTGTAGGGAAAGTGAAACCCCGGCTCCAGTGTGATGCCTTGAGGTGGAATATCCTGCGAGCTTTCTGGTTGACCACAACTCAATAGGGCGCATAAAAGCAACAGTGTTTCTAACATATTATATTTTTTCATGTTTATACTTAACGCAAAAAATAGGCCGCTCATTGTCTGAGAAATTTAAGTATTTCCAACCACCTCCACCACAAACGCTCAAAATCTTAATTCCCGTTTTACATTCACTTAATATAAAAGCTGGAATTTTCGCCCAATTTTTTAGTGCCAACGAAAAATAGCAAGTACCAATTTATTCGCCCTATTTTAAAAGAGTCATGAAAAGAGAACTCGATATTGTCATTATTTCCGACGTACATCTGGGAACCTACGGCTGCCACGCCAAAGAGCTGCTCAATTATCTCAAGAGCATCAGAGTAGGTACCCTTATTCTCAATGGCGACTTCATCGATATGTGGCAATTCAGAAAGCGTTACTTCCCCAAAGAACACATGCAAGTCATCCATCGCATTCTGAAAATGGCCGCCAATGGAACTAAAGTGTATTACATCACCGGCAACCACGATGATATGCTGCGTCGTTATACCGATTTTTCAGCGGGCAATCTCCACCTTCGCGATAAATTGGTGCTGAAGTTGAAAAACCAAAGCTACTGGATTTTTCATGGCGATGTATTTGATCTGAGCATTAAGTATTCTCCTTTTATTGCTAAACTAGGCGGTAAAAGCTACGATTGGCTGATTTTGCTCAACCGCTTTATCAATAAAATACGGGTAGCTATGGGCAAACCCCGGATGTCATTTGCGAAAACCATCAAGCACCGAGTAAAAGAAGCGGTCAAATTCATCAGCGATTTTGAGCAAGCGGCCATTATACACGCTGCTGAGCAAACATATGATTATGTCATTTGCGGACACATCCATCGCCCACAAATGACTACCCACCACATCAAAGACCGCAAAGTGACGTACCTGAACTCTGGCGATTGGGTCGAAAACCTGACTGCATTAGAGTACAAATGGGATCGTTGGAGTATTTATGAATACGATGAAATGGATTTTGACCCTTCCAACCCTAAGCTCCAAGTCAACAATACAACAGGAGATGCAGAGAGAGACGAAGATGGGGACGAGCTAAAAGATAAACACAGCATCCAATTATTTGATGTGATTGCTCAAAATCTAGGTTCTGAGAAATAGGCTTTTTTAGCCACTTTTAGCAAAGCCGGGTTTTCTGAGCCTTGTTTCTGCCAAAGGCAGTATCTTGTCGGGTAAATAATACAAGTATGACTATTTTCCGGCTTTTGATGAGCTGCGTGCTCATTATTCCTACCCTATCGGTTGATGCGCAGCCTTTTTTGGATCAAATAAATACCAATCAGGAAGAGCCCCTTTCCTACAAAAACTTAGAAGCCAGTTATCTAAATTGGTTACAGACCACACAATTGGCCAACGCCAAAGGCTGGAAATGGTATGGCCGTTGGATGGAAGAGCAGGCCGTACGCGCCAATCCTGACGGCAGTTTTGCCGACCAAGCTCCCTTGCTGATGGCGGCCATTCAAAAAGCTAAAAAGCAATACCAGGCAGACGATCAGCGCAACCCGGCTTGGATGCCCGTTGGCCCGAATGCTTATCCCACTATTTTGGACGATTTCATCATCAAAGGCATGGGGCGTATCAATTGCATTACCTTTCACCCCAGCGATGCCAATACTTTTTGGGTTGGCGTTGCACAGGGCGGCATCTGGAAAACGACCAACAGCGGGCAAAGTTGGACGCCCCTTTCGGAAAATATGCCCATCCTGCGGGTCAGTGATATTGCTGTAAATCCTAATAATGCGGACGAAATTTACGCCTCCGTTGGCGATTACGCTTATGTAGGCATTGGCCTAGAAATGGACAACCGCAAGCGCCATACCCATTACGGCATGGGGGTTTATAAAACAACGGATGGCGGTAGCACCTGGTCGCCAACTGGCTTGACCTTTGATGCTGCGGACGGCGATGGCACTTTGACGCGCCGGGTTTTTGTACACCCCGACAACAGCCAGGAACTAATTGCTGCGGGCATCTTTGGCATGAAACGCTCTTCAGATGGCGGTGATAACTGGGTCAGTGTTTTTGATGAAATGGTTTGGGACATTGAACAACATCCTACCGACCCCAATACCCTCTATGCCTCTTCTGCTTTTATCCGCAACCTAAATCAAGGAATGGCAGGCATTTGGAAATCAACAGATTTTGGCATGACCTGGGCACCACTTGACGCGGATATTCCGCCTACCAATGTGGTTCAACGCATCGAATTGTCCATCTCTCGTTCCGAACCCGATATAGTCTATGCCTTAGCCTGTAATATGAGCGGTGGCCTATACGGCCTTTTCCGTACAACGGATGCTGGAGCTACCTGGTCGCTACGGGCAGATGCGCCAAATATCATGCACTGGGATACAGGTGATGGCAACGGCGGCCAGGGTACTTACGATATGGTATTGTTGGTGCATCCGGAAAATCCCGACAAAGTATATGCTGGAGGCATCAATATTTGGGCATCTGAAGATGGCGGCCAAAGTTGGAACGGTGCTACTTACTGGGTTGGCTCTGCTACGAGTAGCAGCATACATGCCGACCAGCATTTCCTGGCGCACAATCCCAATGACGGCTATTTCTATGCCTGCAACGATGGCGGTGTATCCCGAACCGAAAGCATACTTCCTGGCTCTTGGGATTCTTTGTTCAATTTCCCAGGGTATAGCTTTCCCACTGCTTGGGAAGACCTGGCAGGTGGCATGCAGATCACGTCGTACTACCGCTTGGGATTAAGTCGTACTTTCCCGGGCGACTTAATTGCCGGGGCGCAGGATAATTCGAGTTGGCTCAAAAAATCAGGAGACTGGTACTTGGCGATTGGTGGCGATGGCATGGAAGGGCTGATTCACCCTAGCAATCCCAACATCGTTTATGGCTCTTGGCAATTCGGCAACATCCTCAAGTCGGAAGATGGCGGACTGTCTTTTAACCAGTATGTGACTGATGGCCTGCCCGGTGAACTCTCCGCCTGGACAACGCCTTTTCGCCTCCATCCCAATCAGCCCAATCAGCTCTATGTCGCGTACAGCAACCTATACCGCACATCTAATGATGGCCAAAACTGGGAGCAGTTATCTGATTTTCCCGGTACGCAAACGCCAACCTCCCATTTTGCCATTTCTGAAACCGATCCCGATTACATCTATCTGGCTCGCCGGATTTATCATTCCCTCAACGCGCCTAGCCAATTGTGGCGTTCGATAAATGGCGGTAGCAGTTGGCAAAATAAAAGCGTCGGATTGCCAGACAGCTTGTTTTTTACTTATGTGTCCATTTCACCTTTAGACCCCAATGATATTTGGGTGGTTGTTGGCGGTTTTGTGGAAGGCGTTAAGGTGTTTCGTTCGGTGAATGCCGGTGACGACTGGGAGAATGTATCCTATGATTTACCCAATGTACCCGTCAACTGCATCGTCCATGATCCGAATTCTGCGGCCAATATCGTTTACATCGGTACGGATATCGGGGTTTATGTCTCTTACGACGGTCTAAATGCCTGGCAGCCTTATGACGAAAATATGCCAAACGTGATCGTCAGTGAGTTGGAAATACTTCCCGAAGAACAGAAAATCTATGCCGCCACATTTGGCCGGGGTATTTGGGAAGGTAATACTATGACCGATCCATTGAATGCGAACGAAGCCTCAGAGAAGAAATGGCCAGTAAGCCTTTCGCCCAACCCGGGGAAAGATATTTTTCAATTGGACGTGCAATTGGGCTATTGGACGGAAAACCTAAACCTGGAAATAGTAGATGTGATGGGCCGTATCATTTGGCAGCAAGTCGTACCCGTTTATGCGGAGGCATTGCACTCGAATGTTCACTTGGATGCTCCGGCAGGTTTGTATTTCCTTCAGTTGCGCGCCAATGGACAACGCCAGGTGCTGAAATTTGAAGTTCGTTAAGTAACGCAGAAAAATTAAGTTCCCGATTTGTCCTTCCCCTAGCGAGCTAAACGGTTCATTTAAAGTGTGTCCGCTAGGGGAAGGACTTTGATAAATCGGGAAGTCATTTTTTGCACACTACTAAAGCAGTGTTTTACAATAACTTATTCAAACATACCCTGCGATTAACGTAGGTTTCCTTAATTCGCCCTGAAAATTCATCTGGCGAAAAGCGTTGCTTTTTGCCAAGTCGAACGAAAACCAACAACAATACAAAAATGAAACCTATGAAGGGCTGCCTGGCTATCGCTTTCTTGAGCTTTGCTTTTTTTCCTGCCGCTTTTGCGCAACAAACCCTGAAAACAGAAAATATTTTTCTCATCACCCTGGATGGCATGCGGTGGGAGGAGTTGTTTGAAGGTGCTGCCGACACCATGATCAATGATATGGACATGGTAAAAGATACGGCGGCCATTCAAGCCCTTTTTGCTGGCGCGACTCCTATAGAAAAACGGGAAAAACTCCTGCCTTTTTTCTGGAATACCATCGGCCAATTGGGGCAACTGTACGGCAACAGGCGCTTGGGCAATCAGGTGGACTGCTCCAATTTTTACTGGTTTTCTTACCCCGGCTACAACGAAATACTCGTGGGTTACAGCGATCCGGCCATCAACTCCAACAACAAGGTTTACAACCCCAATGTCACCGTTTTAGAATGGCTGAACCAGCAAATGGCATTCAATGGGCGAGTAGCCGCTTTTGGTTCTTGGGATGTATTCCCATACATCATCAACGATAAGCGCAGCGGCATTCCTGTCAACGCCGGATTCCAACCCGCAACAGGCCATGACCTGACGCCTAAAGAACAAGTGCTGAATCAATTGCAAGAGGAAATTCCCAGCCCCTGGTCTTCTGTGCGCCTAGATGCATTTACCCACCATTATGCCCTCGAATACATCAAAAAGCAGCATCCCAGGGTCGTCTATATCTCCTATGGCGAAACGGACGATTTTGCCCACGACGGCCGCTACGATCATTACTTGACCTCCGCCCACCAAACCGACGTCTGGATCAAAGACCTCTGGCACTATACCCAATCCGATCCTTTCTACGCCGGAAAAACGACCTTCCTCATCACCACCGACCACGGGCGTGGTAATAGCCCAAAAACAGCATGGAAGAGCCATGGCAAAACCTTCGATGGTTCCAATGCCATTTGGCTAGCCGTTTTGGGGCCGGACACTCCCGCCCTCGGCGAAATGAACAACAAAGGCCAATACTGGCAAAATCAGGTCGCCAAAACCGCCGCTGCTTTCCTGGGGTTGGATTACACCAATGTGGAGGAAGTTGGTAAAGTGATTGGGGAGATGATTCGGTAGAGGGGCTTAGCATAACTTAATGATGGTTCTTTGACAAATGGTGTGATTAAAGCAATGCCGTACTTAAAGCAGGTTTTAGGATAAACAAACCTACTTTAAGTACGGCAAGCGAAAATCATTGCTCCTTCTAGTCACGCTGCTTCCCGCTAAGTCTTTTCCCACACTATTTGTTAAAGAAGATTCATTGTTTTTTAGCGATAAGTAGGGCAAAAAACAACTTACCGCTAAAAAATAATTTTATTTTTGTCGGTAAGTTGGTTTTAAAATAGGGTTACCGATCAAAAATAGTAAACATGCAGCACTTTATTGGCAGGGAAAAGGAGCAAAAACGGCTAGATGTGGTTAAAAATAGCCACAAGTCTGAATTTGTAGCCATATATGGCAGGAGAAGGGTGGGCAAAACAATGCTAATACGCCGGGTCTTTGGAGATTCGTTTGCCTTTCAGGTAACCGCAATTGCCAATGTAACCAAGCAACAGCAATTACTCAACTTTGCTACGGCACTTAGAAAATACGATTCGAAGGCGGGCAGTTTGCCGATCCCAGATACTTGGTTTACAGCGTTTCAGCAATTAACGAGCTATTTGGATGGGCTGACAGATCGGAAAAAGATTATTTTTTTCGATGAATTGCCCTGGTTTGACAATCAGAAATCGGACTTTATTCAATCCTTGGAACATTTTTGGAACAGTTGGGCTTCCGCGCGCGAGGATATTGTCTTAATTGTTTGTGGCTCAGCGGCTTCCTGGATGATTAACGAACTGATCAACCATCGGGGCGGATTACACAACCGCGTAACGGAGAAGCTACAGGTAGAACCATTCAAGCTGAGAGAAGCCGAAAAACTGTTGCTCCTAAAGAACCCCAATATAGATCGGTATCAGGTGCTTCAATTGTATATGGCCATGGGAGGGATTCCATTCTATCTGGAAGCGGTACAAGGGGATCAAAGTGCCACTCAAAATATTGAGCGAATCTGCTTTGCCAGCGACGGCTTGCTTCGCACAGAATTTGATAATCTTTACAAGGCTTTATTCAAAAACTCAGAGCGATACATTGCTGTCGTAAGGGCCATAGCTGCTAAAGCGCAGGGATTGACAAGAGCCGAGTTAATAGATATGGCAAAATTACCTGATAGTGGTACAAGTACTAAGCTATTAGATGAGTTGGAAAAAAGTGGTTTCATCCGTAAATACTTGCCTTTTCAAAGGCAAAAAAGGGAGAGCTTGTATCAATTGGTCGATTTCTATACCTTGTTTTATTTAAAATTCATAGAAAAGTCAGACCCTGTGGACGAAAATACATGGCTGAACTTGATAGATCATCCCACACAACGCGCATGGAGTGGCTATGCTTTTGAGCAAATTTGCCTGTACCATGTTCAGCAAATTAAGAAAGCATTGGGCATTGCTGGCGTTTTGACCCAAACCTCTGGATGGCGCAGTAAGCGAAAGCAAGATGGCGCGCAGATTGACTTGGTAATAGACCGGAGAGATCACGTCATTAACCTTTGCGAAATGAAATTTTCGATAAGCCCTTTTTCTATTTCAAAAGCCTATGCCGATGAGTTGATGCACAAGATCGGGGTATTCAGGGAGGAGACTAAAACCCATAAGGCACTACACCTTACAATGATTACAAGCAAGGGCTTAAACAAAAACAGTTGGTCTGGTGCGCTGGTGCAAAATGATTTGGATGCGGCGGTTTTATTCGAAGAATGAAGCTAGAACAGCGGCTGAATTTGAGCCCTTTTTTCAACAGGCTTTCGGCGCCCTAATGGGCGTATGGAGGAAACAACAGCCCTGTGGTGATGAAATAGTTATTGTAGTAGCATTGATTTATCATGAAGGATTGTAAAAAGACAATAAAATAGTTGTTAATGTACGTGAAAAATAATATTATTGCATACGGATACCAAGGTATTCATGCTCACTAACGACACAAAAACCTTTATTCGCTTCTTTCCCAACAGAAATACACAACAACTGCCTGGCCGACAGGAATGAATTACAGACACTATAAACAGAACACAATGAATCTGTGAAGAGGAAATCAGATCGGTAAAATTTGTATTGTCTCAATATAGCGTATGGTGTCCAATAATTCGATCACTTCAACTTTCAGAAAATGAAACAGATACTTTTTTTAGCGGAATGTTGTTTATGCTGATTCAATTCTTGACATGCAGGAAGCAAGAACCACCTTGTAATTGTCAGTTTTACTAAGACTGTGTAGATGAGACATGTTTAAAACAGGATAATGTTTTTGTTACGAACCAAGGGCAAGCTTTAGTAGGCGTTAATTTATACTACGGAATTATACAAGGAAATAATTGCGTAGATACTTTGCTTTTGGACTTAAAGCCTAATGATGAAATTGAAATATACATAATCCAACCAGATTTAAGCAGTACAGGCGGTGTCCTTTTGGAAAAGCTCAGCGATAACCATCTCTACCTATTCAGCGGCTTACCTTTTTGCTACCAAAACGGCACGGGGATCACCTCTACCATGTATGTTGAAGTTTTTCCAGACAGTGCGTTGGTGGACATGTATTTCTGGCCTTTTGATGGTATAGGACTGGGCACAGCCGTTGACAGTGCTTTTTTTACGATGTATAAGTTATGAATAAAACCCTACTCCCACCATGAAACCACCCATCTTTCTCTTACTGCTGGCTAGTATAACTTTTGGGCAGGCCCAAAGCATCGTTTTCAAAGGCCCGGTGAATGATAATCCGCCAAAGGAAACCCCGGTGTCTATGACCCTGTACGAATACAAAGGTCGTTTGGATTCAGCCACCTGGAATAGCGCCTGGAATATGGAGGCCTTCCCCAGGTACATATATCATTACAATGAGTAGGGATGGATGACCAAAATGGAGTCTTATCGGCAGGATACGGATATCCTATTCGGAACAACGACTTATGAATACAATGAACAGGGAAATCTCTCGTGGGTAGCCAGCACCAGGCTATTGGAATCGCGCCGATTGGAAGCAATACCCCTGCCCTCAAGCAAAAAGCCGATTCCCATCAGGGATACTTTTTTGTCGGTTTATGCGAACATTGAAGGGGCGGAATATCCTCTGCTAGTTGGCGGAACCAGCTTCCGTTTTTATCATTATGACACCCTCAACAGGGTACTTTATGTTGCATTTAGCGACGGAATCCCCTCTACTAAAGCCACCTTAGATGCTCAAAGTCGGAAAATCGCAGAAGAAGCATACGGGTTCAACCAGGGTGTGTATAGCAAACGAACTTTGGAAAGACAGTATGCAGGTGACCTGTTAATAAAAGAAACCCTCCAAAATAGTAACAGCCATGTCATCGATTCGATGAGTTACGACAAGGATGGTCGTCTGACTTCCAAACTAAGGTGGCATCGCACGAAAGAAGGTGTTACCCAAACACACATCTTTTACACCTATTCCGGAAAACAGAAAAAAACGATGAAATACGATTCGGATAAATTGGTACAAATGGCCGTTTTTACTGAAGGGGATAAGCAGACCAGAAGTGTCGGATACGATATAGACGAAGCAGGGCGATCAAGTATTCGCAGCATCTTCACTTCCTATTTGGATGAAAAAGGCAATACCATCAAAACCATTCGCGCCGATTACAAAAAAACAACGGGCTGATGTGAAGGAGTATCGGTATGTATATCCTTGATGGGGCTTTGGCGGGGGCAAGCAAGCACACGCCTTTGGTGTGGTAAACTTGAAACCCCGCCCAACTTAAGCTGGTCTTGAAACTTGAGACTAGAAACTAGAAACCCTTTACCCCCACCCCTTACAAGCCTCGTACAAATCCTCCCAGCCCTTCCTTTCCCGGAGGACAGTTTCCAGGTATTCCTGCCAGATGGCTTGGTCGGTGCCAGGTTCTTTGATGACAGCACCTTGCAGGCCAGCGGCCAGGTCGGCAGCAGACAGTTGGCCGGTACCAAAGTGGACGGCCAAAGCTTGGCCATTGTTCAATACGGATATGGCTTCGGCGGTGCTCAGGGTGCCGCTGGGCGATTTGATCTTGCGGCGGCCATCTTCCGTTTTGCCGCTGCGCAACTCCCGGAAAATGGTGACCAGGCGACTTATTTCCTCCACGGGAGCGGCTTGTGGCGGAAGCTCTAGGTTGGCACCGATTTGAGCCACGCGGGTTTTGACGATGGTGACTTCCTCTTCCAGGGTGGCAGGGAGAGGCATGACAATGGTGTTGAAGCGCCGTCGCAAGGCACTGGATAGATCGTGTATGCCTTTATCGCGATCGTTGGCCGTAGCGATGAGGTTGAAACCGCGTCGGGCGGCTACTGCTGTATTGAGTTCCGGGATGGGCAGGGTTTTTTCCGAAAGGACGGTAATCAGCGCGTCTTGAACATCAGAGGTGATGCGGGTCAGCTCTTCTACCCTTACAATCTGCCCGTTTTCCATAGCGCGCATCACGGGGCTGGGTACGAGAGCCTCCTTGTCGGGGCCTAGGGATAAGAGCCGGGCGTAATTCCAGCCGTATTTCAGGGCTTCCTCGTTCAATCCGCTCGTACCCTGGACGAGCAGGGTAGAATCGCCCGATATGGCGGCTGCCAGGTGTTCCGAAAGCCAGGTTTTAGCCGTACCGGGAATGCCTACCAGCAACAAAGCCCGGTCGGTGAGCAGGGTCGCAACAGCCAGTTCAACCAGGCGGCGGTTGCCGTAGTATTTAGGCTCGATGGCTGTACCATCGGGCAAGTGCCCACCCATGATGTATTGTACCACGGCTTTTGGCGAAAGCCGCCAGTTGGCTGGGCGAGGTTCAGCATCACTAGTTATCAGGGCGGCCAATTCGTGCGCGTATTGCACTTCCGCATGTGGTCGGAGGATGCTTTGATCGGACATATACTTTTTTTGAGGCCAAAATTGAGCAGCAAGTTAGGGAAAAAATGGCTTCTACCTACTTTGAGCAGGCTAGTCCTACCTCAAAAGTTGGCAAATATTGACCTAATGAATGGGTATCCTGCGTTAAATTGCACCTTGGCAACCATCCGCTAAAGCAAACTGGCGATGACTTGCTCTTCGCTGACCCCTTCTGCTTCCGCTTTGTAGTTGCGCACAATGCGGTGGCGCAGCACATAGTTGGCAATGGCTTGAACATCTTCGCGGTCGGGCGAATATTTTCCGGCGATGGCCGCATGGCATTTGGCACCCAATACCAGGTATTGAGAAGCCCGTGGGCCGGCACCCCAGGAAATGTAGTTGTTGACCTTTTCCGTAGCGCGACTGGTTTGCGGACGGGTGCGGGTCGCTACCGAAACCGCATATTCCAACACATTATCGGCGATGGGTATTTTGCGGATGAGTTGTTGGAATTCCATGATTTGAGCACCAGTCAATACGTGTTTGAGTTCGTAATTGGCTACGGTGGTGGTGGCTTTTACCACCTGGATTTCTTCTTCGTAGGAAGGATAATCCAGTGGAATATTGAACATAAAACGGTCCAACTGTGCCTCTGGCAGGGGGTAAGTACCTTCCTGTTCGATGGGGTTTTGAGTAGCCAACACAAAGAAAGGTTTAGACAATTGGTGTCGCACCCCGCTAACGGTCACAGAACGTTCTTGCATGGCTTCCAAAAGGGCGGCCTGGGTCTTAGGCGGTGTCCGGTTGATCTCATCCGCCAAGACAATATTGGCAAAGAGGGGGCCTCTGTTGAATTTGAAGTGCCGGTCTTCGTCCAAAATTTCAGACCCTGTAATGTCCGATGGCATCAAATCGGGGGTAAACTGGATGCGTTTAAAATCCAGGTCGAGTACCTCGGCGATGGTACTCACCAATAAGGTTTTGGCCAGGCCGGGCACACCCACTAGCAGGCTGTGCCCGTTGCTGAACAGCGATATGATGACCGCTTTGACCACTTCATCTTGCCCGACAATGACTTTCCCAATTTCTTTTTTGAGGTTGGCATAAGCAGATGCCAGGGCATCCATCGCTTCTACATCAGAGTTAAAATTCATGCTTGCTTTATTCTAGGTTTTGTGCACAAGATTTTTGAAACGAAACGGCCAAATATAGCCTTTGTTACCTGATTCTTCAGGTTTAATTTTAATCAATAACATTTCCATAACATGTCGGAAAGCTCAAAGTTTTGCCCATCCCAGAAATAATGCCACCATTCTGTGCGGATGGCCTGCAATCCCTGCTGTTCCATCGTCTTTTTGAGCAAAAGCCGATTGTCCAAAACGACCTTTGACAAATCGGTGTATTCGTGCCAGGCTTCTTTTCCGAAAAAATCAAAAGACGTGCCCATATCTAGCTCTTCGCCCTGGGCGTTTACAATCGTCAAGTCAACCGCGCAACCCCGATTGTGCATAGAGCCTTCTCTGGGATCGGCCACGTAGCGCGGATCGGGTACTTTTTTCCACAAATCCCATTGAACGGGTCGGGGGCGGAAACAATCGAACATTTTCAGTCCCAAACCCTGTTGCTGCAATTGGCGATGGGCGGCAATCACGGCCTCTGCCACGGGCTTGCGCAAAAAACAGCGGCCACATTCGTACATTTTTGACTGGACAAAATTGTCTTCCGTCGCGTATTTCAAATCTAAGACAATACTGGATTCCATCAGGCCAATATCCGTCCACATCGCCGTATCGTAATCAAAGGTAAGCGGGGCAGCCTGCGTATCCTGCGATACTGGAGTCGTCGAGCTGTCTGCCGGTTCCAGGTATTCGGATACGGGAGCAAGCGCTTGTTGCTTTGGTGCGTTGCGACAAGCGACTAGGGTCAGTAGCAAGAAAACAGCATACCTCATCAAGTACATGCTTTTGTAAATAGTTGGAAATACATAACCAAAGTGCAAAGAAAGGGGAATTGCGTGCATCTTCATAAAATTGCCTTACTTTTGCCGCGAAATTTTCCTGTTCAGTAAGCTTATAGGGTTTGAAACCTGCGTCTTTTCCTATTGAAAAATGGCTTTACGGGTTGGCTATCGCCCTGTGTGTGCCGGCGCTGCTCATCAATTTGGGGCTATTGGCCCTGATAGATGATGAGAGCATCCGAGCCTTAGTGGCACTGGAGATGAAACTATCCGGCAACTACATCGTGCCCACCCTACACGGTGCTTTTTACTACAACAAACCGCCGCTCTATAATTGGCTATTGCTCTTGTTTTTCGAGCTGAGTGGCAGTGTCAACGAGTGGACTGCCCGAATACCCACTGTCCTGTTCTTAATGGGTTATGCAGGTACGGTGTTTTACTTTTTTCGCCGACATTTCAGCTTTCATATAGCTTTTTTGAATGCCTTTTTCCTCATCACCTGTGGGCGCATTTTGTTTTATGACTCCATGTTAGGTTTGATCGATACCTGTTTTTCCTGGGTTGTTTTTACTTCCTTTATGGTACTCTACCATCAGGGTGAACGGCAAAACTGGGGGCGTTTGTTTTTGTTGACCTACCTTTTGACCGCTGTCGGTTTTATGATGAAAGGGCTGCCTGCGGTCGTTTTTCAGGGCATCAGTTTATTGACTTGGCTGGCTTACAAAAGGCAGTTCATGCGCTTGTTTTCCTGGCAGCACATCGCCAGCGGGCTTTTGTTTTTGGCCATTGTTGGCAGCTATTATTGGGCTTATGCTCAGTACCATGCGCTGGATGAAGTTTTTTACAACCTGTTTAATGAATCATCCAAGCGGACAGTGGTTCAGTTTGGTTGGGGCGAAACCCTACTCCATTTTTTTAGCTTTCCTTTTGAAATGATTTATCACTTTTTACCCTGGACGGTAATGGTCATTTATTTTTTCAAAAAAGGCAGTTGGGATCGGATCAGGCAACATCCGTTTATTGTGTTTAATCTGTTGATTTTTATCGCGAATATCCTCATTTATTGGACTTCACCGCAGGTATATGCCCGCTATTTGCTGATGTTTATACCCCTGATTTTTTCCAGTTTCCTCTATTTGCATGAATGGCATAGGGAAGAGAAGACCTGGCAGTATAAAGCCATTCACTATCTTTTGCTGGCCTTTTGCGTGGTTTCGCTTATTGGTGCTTTCGTGCCACCGTTTTGGGATCGACTGGCTATCGTACCACAGCGATGGCTCAAGAGTCTGGTTTTGGGTTTTTCTTTATTGGCGCTCACGCTGGTTTATTGGCGTTGGGCGTCAATGCGCCTGCTGACGGCTATATTGGTATTTTTGGTGTTCCGAATCGGGTTCAACTGGTTTGTCTTGCCCGATCGGGTGCGGGAAGACTTTGGCAGCCTTTGCCGGGAAAGTTCGCTGGAAATGGGCGCTCAATTTGCCGCCTATCCGCTGTATGTGCACCCGGTAAGCTTCCCTTTGATGCAAACGACCAATTCCTTTTACCTGACCAAAGCGAGGGGGCAGATCATTGAAAAAGCACCGCCAGACATCCCCAAGGACGCTTATTACATTATAGCACCCCAAGCCATTCCTCGTGTCCCTTATGAGAAAAAAGGGGAGTTTATGGTTCGCCATGGAAAATACCCCTGCGATATTGGCATTTTAATACCTGAAAATTGAGTAGCTATGGCCTTGAAAATATCCGTTGTTGTTACCGTTTACAATGAAGAAGATAATATTTTGCCCTTGATCGAACGCATTCACGAAGCGCTGGAAGGATTTGAATACGAAATCGTGTATGTGGACGATGGCTCTACAGATAATACCCTGAAAGTGCTGTACAGCATAAAAGATGAGCGCTTAAAGATCGTAGAACTTCGAAAAAATTATGGGCAGAGTCTGGCCTTAATGGCTGGGATAGACCATGCGGAAGGAGCGTATATCGCAACGATGGACGGCGACTTGCAGAACGACCCCAACGACATTCCGGCTATGCTGAAGCTGGCCGAAGAAGGCGGTTTTGACATGGTGGCCGGGGAGCGTGCCAAGCGCAAAGATGGGATGCTGTTGCGAAAAATTCCCAGCCGGATCGCCAATTATCTGATTCGCAATGCTTCGGGGGTGAAGCTGAAAGATTACGGTTGTGCCTTGAAAGTATTTCGGGCAGAAATTGCCAAAGACTTGGGCTTGTACGGCGAATTGCATCGCTTCATTCCTGTACTGGCACACCTGGAAGGCGCCAGAATTACCCAAATACCCGTCAAACACCATGCCCGGGTATATGGAAAATCGAAATACGGGCTGAGCCGCACCGTGAAGGTAATGAGCGACTTGTTGTTGATGCTTTTTTTCAAAAAATACCTGCAAAAACCGATGCACTTGTTTGGCAATATCGGCCTGGTGCTGTTTTTGGTGGGTGTACTCATCAATTGCTATTTGGGTGTACTGAAAATACTGGGGCAGGACATTTGGGGCAAGCCACTGCTGTTTTTAGGCGTATTGCTGGTCATTAGCGGCATTCAATTGGTGACGGTTGGCATCATCATCGAAATACAGATGCGAACCTATTTTGAGTCCCAGCAAAAGCGCCCTTATAAAGTAAGGCAAGTCAAAAAGGGTTTTTGAAATTGGAGTATTTTTGAAAAATGGGAAAAGAGAAAATGTTTTTTTTTGTAATTTCACAGTTTTAAAAGCTGTACAAACTACTTTCAATACTTGATTGCCCAACCAAAACTGCCAAACGCTTTTCATTCACTAAGTTAAGAGAACACTTATGATTAATATCATTCTTTTTGGCCCTCCGGGGTCTGGCAAGGGGACGCAGGCAGCCCACTTGGTTGAAAAATACGATTTGTTGCACATTTCAACCGGCGATTTGTTTCGTTACGAATTGAGTAACAATACGGTGCTGGGCATGCAGGCACGCGCTTATATGGAACGAGGTGAATTGGTGCCCGATGAAATCACCATTGGGATGCTTAAAAATAAAGTGGACGCCAACCCTGATGTAGAAGGCTATATTTTCGACGGCTTTCCACGTACCATCAATCAGGCTCAGGCACTGGATAACCTATTGGCAGAAAATGGACAGGAAATTTCTTTGCTGCTGATGTTAGATGTAGCTGACGATGAAATTGTGCAACGCATTTTGAACAGGGGAAAAAACTCAGGCAGGGCCGATGATAATGACGAGCAGATCATCCGCAACCGCATAGCGGTGTACAAAAGCGAAACGACGCCGGTTTTTGATTACTATGCCCAAGAGGAAAAGGCGGTAAAAATAGACGGGGTTGGAGCGATTGAAACCATTTTTGACCGCTTATGTGAAGAAATTGACGAACTGGTATAGGGGCTTTTTTACAAATCTGTTTAGAGGTAGTAATTGCAAACCAGGTTAAACATTAGCCATTCTGGAATTGTTGCCCTATTTCAAACGCGATAATATGGTGACCGCTAATTCGTCATTTGCAGGCCAATTGGAGCAACGCTTAAAGGGGAAGTTGCCCGGCATTGAAGCCCAGTACCGAATGGCACATGCTGTTCGCCAAAGGGTTGTCGAGGCACCTGAAAATGCTATGCTCGCTAGTGTTTTGGCACTTTTTTATCCTAAAGATGAAGCATGGCATCTGGTGC
Source organism: uncultured Saprospirales bacterium (assembly GCA_937864265.1). Classification (GTDB taxonomy): domain Bacteria; phylum Bacteroidota; class Bacteroidia; order Chitinophagales; family Saprospiraceae; genus CALMIR01. Next base: position 38,464 of record CALMIR010000143.1, read on the forward strand.
TAATCGAGCGTACCTCCTCCAATCCGAACGATCGGCATAGTGGGCAAATCAGTTTTCCGGGAGGAAAAAAAGATTTAGAAGATAGCAGCTTGGCCCACACGGCCTTGCGCGAGGCAGAAGAAGAAGTCGGCGTTCTTCAAGATCAAATTCATCTGTTGGGGCGGCTCACGGAGCTGTACATTCCCGTCAGTAATTTTATAGTCCATCCATTTGTAGGTATTACCTATCAACAGCCCTTCTTCAGGCATCAGGAAAGCGAAGTCAGCGCTATTCTTGAAGTCCCATTCCGGCTTTTCATGGAGCCAGGTATTCGCCAGGCCGCCGATATCCGCGTCCAAAATGGGATGCTGCTCAAAGATGTCCCCATCTTTAAGGTACAAGGGAAAGTGGTATGGGGTGCAACTGCAATGATTTTGAGTGAGCTGTTGGAAGTGAGCGGGCGGCTAGTAGCTTCATGATTCCATTTTTAACTTATCAGTCATTGCCTACCTTTTTGATTTGGAATAAACTCCAATTGCTGTTTATTTAAACTCAGTCTAAATAAGGTTACTCCGTAAACATATCCTGAGGGTACTTACTTTATAAATGCGAAAGGTTTATATCTTTGCGCTGATTTTTGCAAAGGGCTTCAAAAAATGCTCTAAGCATCTGAAATTAAGTATCTAATAGTAATGAAAAACACAGCTAGCAAGGCCATTTTTACTCTACTTTGCTGCCTTCCGATGAACTTCATTTTAGCCCAAACGGAAGCGGGAAATACTGGGTCATCCTATTTCACTTATACCCTGATTGCACTAGCCGTAATTATTTTCTTATTCATTGTGATTCAGGTTGCAGACAATCTGATTTCAATCGAAGCCAGACAATTGGGCGTTGCCGGAGGCAACAGTTTTTCACTTTTCCCGAAATGGAGTGAAATATTCTCTTCGAGAAAACCAGCCTATCTGAATGGAGAAAAAGTTACAGTACTCAAGCAGGGACACGATATATTGCTTGAAGGAGGAGCTGAGAAGCACATTAAAGGTATTGCGCAAGTAGCTACCTTTGCTATCCAGCCCGCCAATTTTATCGGCGTATCACCAATTCCAAAACTGGAAGTAGAAGTTGGACAAGAAGTGAAGGCAGGTGATATTTTGTATGCGGATAAAAAGCGTCCTTACCTCAAATGGGCAGCGCCTGTCAGTGGAGAAATTGTAGCCATCAACAGGGGCGAAAAAAGAGCCATAGCTGAAATCGTCATTATGGCGGATAAAACGATTCAGTACCGTCAGTTTCCCAGGTTTGCACTCGAAACGGCTGACAGGGCGGAATTGGTGGCTTATCTGATGGATGCGGGTATTTGGCCCCTTATTCGCCAACGTCCATTCCACCTTATTCCCGATGAGGACACCATCCCGCGCGATATTTTCATTTCTACCTTCGATACAGCTCCTTTGGCTCCCGACCTCAATCTGGTGGTGGATGGCCAGGAAGTCGCATTCCAGAAAGGCTTGGATGTATTGGCCAAATTGACCAGCGGCCAAGTGCACTTGGGCTTGGACGCCTCTAGTGAAAATGCGCCACATGCTGCTTTTACACAGGCACGCGGTGTGGCAAAGCACTGGTTCAGCGGCAAGCACCCTGCGGGTAATGTAGGCATTCAAATTCATCACATTCGCCCGATAGGTGGTGCAGATGATGTTGTTTGGACGGTGGGTGTTCAAGAAGTTATTACCATAGGTAAATTATTTACCGAGCAAAAATACGATGCCTCTCGCGTTGTTGTGCTTTCTGGTGCAGAACTAGAGCAGCCACAATATGTCCAAACGTGGCAGGGCGCCAACCTCGGCGACTTGGTGAAAGGCAATCTGAAAACCGAAAAAGTGCGGATCATCTCCGGCGATGTATTGTCGGGAGTTAAAAAGGATACGTCTTCTTTTCTCAACTTTTTTGATGATCAGGTGAGCGTTATTCTCGAAGGCGATTATTTTGCCCTATTCGGCTGGTTGCTGCCTACTTTGAACGTGCCCAGTGTATCGCCAACGTTTCCTTCGGCTTTGCTGAAAGACACGACTTTCCGGGCAGATACCAATACCCATGGCGAAAAACGCGCCTTTGTGGTCACTGGCAATTATGAGGAAGTATTGCCGATGGATATCTATCCGCAAATGCTATTCAAATCTATCCTGACTGGTGATTTTGAACGCATGGAAGGCTTGGGCATTTACGAATTAGCGGAAGAAGATGTAGCGCTTTGCGAATTTGTGTGTGTATCCAAGCAACCCATCCAGGAAATCCTGCGCAAGGGCCTGGAAACTATGCGGGCACAAGCCTAAAGTCAAACCATTATTAAGAACTAGTCTCCATTTAGAGATATGAAACAATCATTGCTGAAGTTTTTCCATAAGATTGAACCAGACAAGAAGAAGTCGCCGTTTTTGCACACGCTGTACGACGGATTTTTCACGTTTGCATTTGCGCCCAATATCACTACCAAAGGCGGTGTCCACATCCGCGATGGTATGGACTTGAAACGCCAGATGGTGCATGTTGTGTTAGCACTTCAATTGTGTTACCTTTTTGGCACTTACAATATTGGCCATCAGCACTTTGTAGCTTTGGGGGAATACACCGGATTTTTGCAGGGCGTGCACCTCAAGCTGATCTATGGTTTGATCAAAATCCTGCCCATATTTGTGGTGACACATGTAGTGGGTTTGGGCATTGAGTTTTATTATGCCGCTAAAAAAGGGCACGGTATCGAGGAAGGTTTTCTGGTATCCGGCGCACTTATTCCATTGATTATGCCCCCCGATCTTCCTTTGTGGATATTGGCACTTTCCGTTGCTTTTGCCGTTTGGATTGGCAAAGAAGCGTTTGGCGGAACAGGGATGAATGTATTGAATATTGCCTTATTGGCGCGGGTATTCGTGTTTTTTGCGTATCCGACCTACATTTCCGGCGATGATGTGTGGATTGCTGGTATTGATAAAGTGGATGGTGCGTATGTGGGACAGGAATACGGTTGGATATATGGTGTTTTTGACTGGATTTTCAGCGGGTTGGGTTTAGACACCTTTGGTGCAGGAAGGATGGCTGTGGTGGACGGATACAGTGGTGCAACACCGCTTTCGCTGGCCTTTCAGGGCGGTTGGGAAAAAGTAACAGAAACCTATTCTGCCGGCCAGATGCTGTGGGGTACCATTCCCGGTTCGGTTGGAGAAACCAGCAAGCCGCTTATTGTTTTGGGCGCTCTGTTCCTGATTTTTACTAAGATTGCAGATTGGCGCATTATGGTGTCGATGGTATTGGGAGCAGCCTTTATGGGCATTTTACTCAATCTTTGGGACGTCACACCATTTATGGCCGTACCGTGGTATTATCATTTTTATATGGGTAGCTTTTTCTTTGCGATGGCGTATATGGCTACCGATCCGGTTACTGCTGCCGGTACACCTACCGGAAAATGGATCTATGGTTTTCTGATTGGCGTGATTGGTATCATCATTCGGGTACTGAACAAAGCCTATCCAGAAGGTTGGATGTTGGCTATTTTGTTTATGAATGTTTTTGCACCACTGATCGACTATTATGTGGTTCAGGCTAATATCAACCGGAGGGCTAAGCGTGCGCAAGCCCTTAAAGCAGGTGTCTAATGCAGGTTACGCCTGACTATCAACAGGCGATGCGTGTTTAAAAAATCTAAATTCAATTGCTGTGAATACAAGATATGTTATTGGCTTTGTTTTCATACTAACGGCTTCTGTGGCAGTCATCCTGACTGGATTGCGGCAGGCGACCGAGGAACAAGCAGCTATTAATGAAGAAATTTTCAACAAAAGAGCTATCCTCTCAGCGCTCAACGATTACTTGGGAGAGGGCGTCACGGTGAAAAGCCTTTCCGACCAAGAGGTGTTGGCCAAGTTCGAAAGCATGGAGCGGCTGGTATTGGATATGGAAGGGAATATTGTGGAAAAAGATGCGGATGATATTGACATGGCTAAAGAGCGCAAAAAGCCTGAAGCAGAGCGGCAACTTCCATTGTATGTTTATGAGTATAACGGCGAGAAGTTTTACATAATTAGCGTCCGCGGCAATGGTCTTTGGGATGAAATATGGGGCAATATTGCCTTGAAGAGCGATTTGAATACCATCGCCGGAGCAGCCTTCGATCACAAGGGCGAAACGCCGGGTCTTGGTGCAGAGATCAAAGACAATCCGAGCTTTCCCAACGCATTCAAGGGTAAAATGATTTACGATGATGGTACCTACGTTTCAGTGGTTGTGAGAAAAGGCGGGGCTAAAAACCCGGAACATGAAATTGATGCCATTTCAGGCGCTACCGTGACCTCTGACGGGGTGACAGAAATGCTCTATCGCGGCATCCAATATTATGAACCCTATTTTGACAAAATCCGACAATCCAACGGCACCCAAGGATTGTTAATTAACAAATAAGCTTAAGCTACTTCAAAAATACAAGTCATGGCTGAGACAGCAGTGCAAGAAAAAGAGCCTATCATTCAGTTTGGTAAAAAAGAGCGCAAGCTACTGACCGATCCTTTGAACGACAACAACCCGATCACTGTTCAGGTATTGGGTATTTGTTCGGCATTGGCCGTAACTTCGCTGGTTTACCCCTCCTTGGTAATGGCCATAGCGGTAACTTTGGTAACCGCTTTTTCGAATTTATTCACCTCTATGATTCGGAATTACATTCCCAAGCAGGTACGTATGATTGTCCAATTGGTCATCATCGCGGCATTGGTTACTGTAGTAGAATTGATACTCAAGTACTACAATTACCCCATTTATAAGCAGCTTTCCGTTTACATCGGCCTGATCATCACCAACTGCATCGTGATGGGGCGTTTGGAAGCTTTCGCGATGGCCAACAAGCCCTGGCGTTCTTTCCTTGATGGCTTGGGCAATGGTTTGGGCTATGGCGCTATATTGGTGATTGTGGGCATCATCCGGGAGATTTTCGGTAAGGGAACACTTTTTGCTGGTAGCCCTATCGAATTGAAGATCATTGGCCCTAACGCGGAGTATTTAGTGAATACCACGGAAAGTGTATTGTTTGGTTGGTATTCCAACAACAACCTGATGGTACTTCCCGCAGCCGCCATGTTTATCATTGGGATTTTGATCTGGATACAGCGCAGCTACAATACGAAGTTGGTTGACGTGTCTTGATTTTTCCCGGGCATTTTTAAGCAAAAGAAAAAAGTTAAGCAAATGGAATTTGTAAATACGTTCATAAAAGCCGCCTTCATCGAAAATTTGGTATTGTCCTACTTTCTGGGCATGTGCTCTTTTTTGGCGGTGTCCAAGAGTGTAAAAACAGCATTCGGCTTAGGCTTGGCTGTTATTTTTGTACTGGCCATCACTATGCCGATCAACTGGTTAATTTCTACCTATTTGTTGAGTGAAGAAGGATTGTTTGGCATGGATTTGACCTTCCTGCGTTTCATCTTGTTCATAGCTGTGATTGCCTCTATGGTGCAATTGGTGGAAATGGTGGTGGAAAAATATTCGCCATCGCTTTACAGCGCTTTGGGGATCTTCCTTCCGCTCATTACCGTGAACTGCGCCATCCTCGGAGGCTCATTATTCATGATTTCGCGGGAGCTGACCTTGTCCAATTCAGTGGCTTTTGGCTTGGGGGGAGGCTTTGGCTGGTTTCTGGCCATCGTTGCTTTGGCCGCTATTCGCGAAAAAATGCGCTACTCCAATGTGCCGCCAGCATTGCGTGGACTAGGTATGGCGTTTATCCTGACCGGACTCATGGGGATCGCTTTTATGAGCCTGATGGGTATTGACCCAGCAGCATTTGTAAAATAAGTTTTTGAAGTAAAATTTCACCGTATAATGACTACGATATTATTTGCTGTATTGGTCTTTTGTAGCGTTATTCTGGCCTTATCTTATATGCTGATTATGGCTAGAAAGCGTCTTGTGCCTCAAGGCGAGGTAAAAATCGTGATCAATGGCGACGAGGCCAATCCTCTGATGGTTCAACCGGGCTCATCTCTGTTGTCCTCACTTTCCGACAGAAATATATTTCTTCCCTCTGCTTGTGGCGGTGGTGGCACTTGCGCCATGTGCGAATGCCATGTGGATGCTGGCGGTGGCGATGTATTGCCTACCGAACTCAACCACCTTACCCGTCGCGAGGTGGCCGAGCACAAACGCCTGGCCTGCCAGGTGAAAGTAAGGGAGGACATGCACATTCGCATTCCAGAGGAGATATTCGGTATCAAAAAATGGGAATGCGAGGTGGTTTCTAACTACAACGTGGCTTCCTTCATCAAAGAATTCGTGGTGAGATTGCCGGAAGGCGAACACCTGGAATTCGAATCTGGTGGTTATATCCAGATTGATGTGCCCAAAATAGAAGTGGATTTCAAAGGCTTCGATATCACGGCACACCCGCGCATGGGCAAAGCACCAGATGAATACAAAGATGAGTGGGATAAATTTGGTATGTGGAACTTGAAGATGAAGAACGATGAGGAACAGTTCCGCGCTTACTCTATGGCCAACCACCCTGCCGAAGGTAATATCGTGATGCTCAATATCCGTATTGCTACGCCACCGTGGGACAGGGCTAAAAACAATTGGATGCAGGTTAATCCGGGGGTTTGCTCTTCCTATGTCTTTTCCTGCAAGCCCGGCGATAAGGTAACGGTTTCTGGCCCTTACGGCGAGTTTTTCATCAAGCCCACCAAGAAGGAAATGGTTTACATCGGCGGTGGTGCGGGTATGGCGCCTTTGCGCTCTCATATATTCCACTTGTTCCACACACTGAAAACCACAGATCGCAAGGTTTCTTATTGGTATGGCGGTCGCTCCAAACGCGAGCTGTTCTATACAGATGACTTCCGCGATATAGAAAAAGATTTCAGCAACTTCAAATACCACATTGCCCTTTCTGATGTAAAAATTGCCCAGGAAGTGGACAATTGGAAAGTAAAAGAAACCATACACGACGAAGGAGATGGTTTCCTCGGGTTCATCCACCAGGTGCTCTATGAGAAATACCTGAAAAACCATCCCGAACCGGAAGAAATTGAATACTACCTCTGCGGCCCACCATTGATGTTGGAAGCGGCGCTCAAAATGCTCAGCGACCTCGGTGTGCCCGAAGAAAATATCGCATTCGACGACTTTGGTAGCTAAAGCCAAGGTGTCGAATTCAAAAAAAAATCCCGCCAGGCGAAGGTCTGGCGGGATTTTTTTTTGCGGGCTTTGTGTTGGAGATTGTAAACGGAGCTAATGGACTTTTTGTTTAAAAATTTCCTATCCGACAAAAGGGTGTACGGGCTTAATGAGCGGTGGTACAGCCGCTTGTTCTATAAGCTCTTGGGGGAAGAGCCTGAAAATTACTACCAAGTTTCTTTTAGAAATGGAGAGAAGTTTTATGATGGCAATCCTATTTTTAGCGTCTTGGTGGGGAATCGTTCAGTTAGGATAATTCAGGATATGCCGGAGTCTTCCAAGCCTTTTTTAACAACTACTTTTAAGAGCGTTCCAGAGGAAAATATTGACGAATTGGTTATTACCCTTGAGCTATCAAAGGAAGTGAAGCCTGTTTTAACAAAGTTGATAAAGGCATGGCTGCAGGAAGGCCGAGATAAGGACGACCTGAACAAGCTATTGAATTAGGCAAAGGATATTATTGAACTGCCAGGCACTTACCCTACCACACCACCACCTTTCGAGCAGCTACCGCACCCGCTTCGTTTTCCATTTTAATCCAATAAATGCCGGCAGGCAAGTGGTCAATTGGCAATGCTTCAAGCCCGCCTGAGGCAAATTCAAAGCGACCACTAGTGGCACCATTTAAGTCCAGAATGTTTATGGAAATGTGGCCTAAATGGGCCGGAATATCCACCCAAACAACAGCATGGGCGGGATTGGGATAAACCTGAAATGGAGGCAGCGTCGGTTGAGCAACTGCATTTGGTTCGGTAAATGCAACAGCAAGGCTGCCCGTGTAAACCTCATCGCCAGTATTTAAACCATTGTCGTTGGTTGCATTCACGGAGGCGTAAAAGGTCACAGTGCCAGAATTGTTAGCCGGAGCTTTCCAGTCCAAAGTCCATTCGGTTTGCTGGTTCCCCGCTGCGGTATGGGTGACGTATTTCCGATTGGGCAGCCCGATGCCGCTGATGATTTTCATCCTTTCGGGATCGCTTAGTTGCCAGCTACCCGTGTTTTGGTTATTTTCATCAAGAGCCAGGATTTGGAAGCCGTTGCGTATGGTGGGTTGGTTCTCGATCTTGACCGACAAAGTGTAGGTGCTATCGGCCATATAGGTCATGGATGCTTCACTGTATTCGATAGACAAAAGGGCTTGGCCGACGTTTACGGCAACGTTGTGACAGGGCTGGCGACCACAAGTTAATTCGCCCGGAGCGCCTGTGTTTTCTGGGAACGCACCGTCCAAGTTGGACAAAAATAGGATGCAGCTGAATAGCAGGATAGTTAGAATAGAAATCCGTTGCATAGGGGCGGGTTTTTATGTAGTTAAAAGTTGTACCAATATTCACAAAGCAGACAGGCATAGGAAAAGCTATTGCACGATTACCTTAGCCTTTACTGTTTCAGTGCCGATGCTTAATCGGATTAAGTATAATCCGGGTGCTGCATAATATCCAGCATCCGTAAGCCTATCCCAAACCAGTTGATGTGTGCCAGGCGATTGCTCTCCTTTATAAAGTATCGCTACTGTCTGCCCTTGGGCATTCACTACCTCCACTTTTAGCGCTGCCGCTTTCTTTAAAGCATAATGGATTTGGGTGAATTCAGTAGCTGGGTTTGGAGAAACGCCCAAAAACTTTATTTCTGTTTCATGCGCTGAAATGGAGTTGGTTATAGGCGTTACGCTAACTTTAACACAATTCGGATCGATCAAGCCATTGCCGCTCGTAAAATAGCCCAGCACTTGTCCCGTGCTATCAATTAAGTGGACGGCATCTTCTCCCCAATCTCCTATCAAGAGTTGGCCATTGGGCAAGAATGCAATGCCCTCAGGGTTGCTCAGGCCATCAACAAATACACCAATATATTGGCCATCGGAATTGTATCGCAACACCCGCCCTACCGTCCAATCTTCTACCAGCATATCGCCGTTGTGGTCAAACCAAATATTGGTAGGTCCTTGCAGTATTGTGGAGTTGATAAAAGTGCCGAGACTGTGACCCAGGGAATCGAATTTTTGCACGGTGCCATTGCCCCCATTCCCATAAACAGAGATATAGAAATTTTTATCGGCATCCCATACGTGTCCTAAACCATTAGGCGTTGGCACATCGGTGAATTCATCCACGAAATTGCCCTGGAGGTCAAATCGGACAACCTTATTTTGGGTAGTACCCCATTGGGTGACATAAAGCAAGCTGTCCCAGCCAATGGACATTTTGGAAGGAGTTTCCAACGCATAGCCCGAGGAGAAATTACCCATATACACTCCTGTTTGGGCATTGTATCGCTTGATGGCCGTATTGCCTGCTCCGGTGACGAGCATCGTGCCATCTGGATGGAAGACTATATCTTCCGGCGCGATCAGACCCCCAGAATTTGGTTGAATAAAATCGCCCATAAAATTGCCGTTTTCATCGTATTTTTTGATGGCATTGGAGCCCCTGCTGTTGACAAAAACGGCAATTTCGCTTTGAGCAACACTTTCCATTGCAAACAAAAGCGCCAAAAAGAAGAAGAAAAAGTTGAGCCGTTTGTAAAAGTTGTTCGTTTTCATAATGCTTTATATTTTACTACTTTATCAAATCGTGTGAAAAAGATTTGCGCTTAGCCATTTACGATCACCGAATGATTGCTCAAAAAGCTGTTTTCAATATCAATACCTATTTAACAGGTAATTGATGCGGATAAAAAGTTTTCTTATAAGACCAGCCTAGGTAATATCTAAGCCTTATAAGAAAACCTTTTATCAAAAGCGACTTTTGATGAATCGATCCAGGCTTTGCGCAAAATCAAATTTTTATAAGATAGCCCTTGATGCGGGTATAAAATTCGAGAATATTAAAAAATGGAACTTGTCGATTCTTGCTAAAAGTTGATTTTTATAATGCAGAAAAATGAAGTTTCCGATTTTGTTCTTACCCTAATGGACTATAGGGTGTTCATTTTATGTGTGTCCGCTAGGGTAGGAACTTTGAAAAAAGATTATTTTAAGCATCAGCGATTACTGCTGATGGCGGAATTTTCCAGGCGCGCTTAAATGCTTTTGAAAAGGTTTGCACATCGTTGTACCCGCATCGCAGGGCGACCTCGGTGATATTCCATTGTCCAGAGGCAAGCAAATGCCTGGCTTTTTGCAACTTGATGCTCTTGAAAAATGCTATAGGGGCTTGGCCGTAAATTTCCCGAAAAGTACGGTTGAAATGAAATGGAGAAAGGCAGGCATGCCGAGCGATCTCTTCCAAAGAAAGGTTGCTATCCCATTGATCGCATAGGAATTCATACGCCGCAGCAGCACGGCGATATAGCTCTTCCCTAGTAACGCGGTAGGTGGCATTTACTTGCTCAATTTGTTTTTGAATGACGGCCTGCTCTTTCAAAACATGGGCTGCCAGATGGAAAAAAATATCAGCAGAACTTGTCGAATAATCCTGTTCATACGCTCTCATTTCGGCTACCAGTGTTTGTAAGTAAAAATGCAGCGTATGGGATATAGCATAGCTATTTTCACAGAAATGGATGTGTTGGCGATTGGTTTTATGGTTTTCTAAGAGCATTTGATGGGAAAAATGGTGGTTGCTCACAACATCACAAAGCAAGTCTGGAGAAAAGGTGACTAAAAGCGTTTCCGCCCCTGGCTGACAAGGCAAGCATTCCATCTCTCGACCATAATTAGTCAGGAAATACCGACTCGGTTGTATTTCTATCAATTGATTATCTACCCGATAAGGCAAGCCACCTTTTAGTGGTAGTTTCATGGAGTAGCCAGAGTAAAATTGCTTATAACGCTGCACATTGTACGCCAATATCAAGTGGTTACTACTGATGGCAAGGGGATCGTCTGCTTGATAAGCAGAGGTAGTCCAATGGATGAACGCTTTCATGTGTCGGGTGCGATTTACGGTGATCCAACAAATCTAACGTTCTCTAAACAGGAATGCACAAGAATTTGAGCATTGGTCGTTGGCCTTGCATGAAAATGGAAGGAGCAAGCACCATACAGCAATTTGGCCTTTTCTTAACTCAGGCCAATGACTGGCTTCGTTCTGGCACCCAATTTGGCTTCAAAATTTAAGTATAAATTGTTTCCCGTTGTGTTTGTCAAAGCGCTCGGGTTCGAAGCGATACAGGAAAGATCCTTTTCTGGAAGATTCCTTGTCTTTTTCGTTGAGTTTTTCGATGATCTTCAACGCATTGATCTTATTGATGAAATTGCGCTTATCAATTTTGGTACCCCAGATGGCCTCATAAAGATTTTGAAGTTGGCGCATCGTAAATTTTTCTGGAAGTAACTCAAAGCCAATGGGTTTGGATGCAGCCCGATCTCGGAGTTGGGCTATAGCACTTTTGACCATGTCATTGTGGTCAAAAATAAGAGACGGGGCATCTGCTATGCTGAACCAATTAGCGGAGAACTCCTTATTCAACTTGTTGTTGTGCTCCAGAATATTGATGAGGGCATAATAGGCCGTAGATATGGTGCGTTCCGCTGGATCGCGATCCACTTCACTAAAGGTAGCGACCTGCTCCATATATATATTGTCCAGGCCCGTATAATGCTTTAAAATTCGAATAGCGGCAGTTTCCAGGTTCTCATCTCTTTTCAAAAAACCGCCTACCAAAGACCATTTTCCTTTTTCAGGTTCAAAATCCCGCTTGATAAGCAGAATCTTTAAATCTTCGCCATCAAAGCCAAAAATAATGCAATCCACAGCCAGCAATACTTTGTCTTCACTATCATAGGTATATAACATACTTTGCCAAGTATTTTCAAAAAAAGCAAAAATAGACAATTTCAGAGCTTCGAGAAGAGGTGATTTTTCTACGTGTACTATTTCAAAGGTCTATTAGCAGATAGCCAAGCAGGCTAGTCATTTGTTTGTTTTATAAAAAATTGATTAATAGGTTTTTATGGCAAATGAATGACAAGGACAAACCAGTATAAATTTGAATTTTTGCAAAAATATATATACAATTCTCCTGCTGAAACTGCGTATAAAATTTTGCGGCTTAATCGAAAGTATATTTTTTATTCTAAACCTGAGAAATAAAGCGGCAAAAATGTTTGTAGAAAAATAATGCTTGACTACCTTTGAAAGTGTTCTTTTTACACTTAAAATCTTTTGCGAAAGGCGAGTTCCAGTCTTTAGAGGCTTTGATACAAAATTTGCCAAAATAATGATTCTGTTCCAACACAAAATATCATTCAAAATGAGAAAGTTAATATCTTGCATTGCCATTTTACAATTATCTTTTTTTTCTGCTAGCATATTTGCTCAAAGCGAAGTACAGTTTACTGCTTTGCCTGATCCAAGCGCACCTATTGTCAGCAGACATATATATGGTCATTTCGCGGAACATCTTGGACGATGCATTTACGGCGGCTTTTACGTTGGTGAAAATAGTGCTATTGCAAATACCAACGGAGTAAGAAATGATGTTGTTGAGGCATTAAAAGAGCTTAAGATACCAAATCTGCGCTGGCCAGGCGGTTGTTTTGCAGATACTTATCACTGGAAAGACGGAATAGGCCCAAAAGAAGAGCGCCCGTCTATGTTAAACATTTGGTGGGGAAATGTACGCGAAGACAATAGCTTTGGCACCCATGAATTCCTAAACATGTGCGAATTACTTGGGACAGAGCCCTATCTATCCGCTAATGTAGGCAGCGGTACGCCACAAGAAATGGCCGATTGGATCAAATATACCAATCACCCCGCAGGCAGTAGCCCCATGCCCGACCTCAGAAAAGAATACGGCCGTGAAAAACCCTGGAAAGTAGCATACTGGGGCGTTGGCAATGAAGCCTGGGGATGCGGCGGCAATATGACCCCCGAGTATTATGCCAATGTGTATCGCCAGTTTGCCACGTTTACTACCAATTGGAACAATTCCGATGAATTGGTTCGAGTGGCATCCGGTGCCAGCAGCGATGACTATAACTGGACAGAGGTTCTTATGAAAAATATACCTCATAAACTTTTAGAGGCTATTGCCCTGCACCACTATTCTGTAATTGATTGGAATAATAAAGGTTCTGCAACGGACTTTACTGAAGATCAGTATTTCACGACTATGCAGCGCGCTTGGGAAATGGAAAACCTGATACAAAAACATACCGCTATTATGGACAAATATGATCCCGAAAAAAAGGTAGATCTGTTTGTAGATGAATGGGGGGGCTGGTACGATGTCGAACCAGGTACTAACCCAGGGTTTTTGTATCAGCAAAATACCATGCGTGACGCTATGTTGGCGGGCATGACTTTGAATATCTTTAACAACCATGCCGAACGGGTGAAAATGGCTAACATCGCACAAACCGTCAATGTTTTACAAGCTGTCATTTTGACCGACGAAGAAAAAATTATCCGTACCCCTACTTTTTACGTCATGAAAATGTATGCCGTTCACCACGATGCGCAGTTGATTCCGCTGCAATTTCAATCCCCTGAATACCAATACAATGGAGGTAAAATACCTGCCATAACAGCCTCAGCTTCCCGCAATGACCAGGGCATCAGCCACTTTTCAATAGTGAACATCCATCATGCCCAGTCTTTCGATCTGGAACTAAACGTACAGGCGCTGGATATTTCAAATTTTAAAGGAGAAATATTGGAAGCCAGCAACTTACAAGACCACAATACCTTCGATCAACCCGGCAAAGTAAAACCCAAGGTGTTTAAGGATTTTAAGCTTGATAAAGGAAAATTGAGTTTAAAAATTCCACCCTTTTCTGTGATTGTGCTAGAGGGCAGCAAATAGACCCCGCAAATAAACCCTATAGCCCGCAAATAAAAACTGTCAAGCTTAATTGTTCCACTTTTCCAAGGAGTATGCTTAAAAGGTAAAACAAATTCTTTCTTGGACAAATTAAAGCAGAAACCGAAGTGGTGGTGATAGGTAAGCTCTAAAAATGAGTGCTTATGATGCCTTTTAAGTACTGGATACTTTTATTGGGGATAGCCCTTGGTGTCGTAAAACAGCCGTCCTTGGGCCAAAATAGTACTGCTCAGGGCGAATACCCCATACAGCCCGTTGACATTCGCAAAGTCCGCTTGACCGATGATTTCTGGCTGCCTATGGTCACCCGGATTCAGGAAAAGACCATCGCATATGCCCTCCAAAAATGCGAAGAAGAAGGGCGCTTTGAAAACTTCCTGATAGCAGGCGGTTTAATGGAAGGCGCTGTGAGGGGGCAAATGCCTTTTGACGATACGGATGTGTATAAAATCATAGAAGGGGCATCGAATACCCTGCTCAGCGCACCCAACGCAGAACTGGAACTTCTGTTGGATTCACTGATCACAATAGTGGCTATTGGACAAGAAGCGGATGGTTATCTGACCACGTGGCGCAGCATCAATCCCGCCCAGCCACCCGCACCCTGGGTAAAGGTACAGGAAGGTAAGCGTTGGGAGTCTCTTGACGCCAGCCACGAATTATACAATGCAGGCCACCTTTACGAAGCGGCGGCGGTACACCATAAGGCTACAGGCAAACGCAACTTCCTCGATATAGCACTGAAAAACGCTGATTTGATGGTTCGTACCTTTGGTGAGGGCGAAGGGCAAATCAGCGCTGTACCAGGCCATCAGATCATCGAAAGTGGATTGCTCAAGCTCTATCAAATAACGGGCAAGCAGGAGTACATGCGTCTAGCGCGCTACTTCCTGGATAGTCGAGGTAACCCTGAGCACCATGAGTTATTCGGCCCCTATTCACAGGATCATATACCCATAATAGAGCAAAGAGAAGTCACCGGCCACGCCGTACGCGCCATGTACATGTACGCCGCTATGGTGGATATTGCCGTGCTTCAGGATGCTGCTGCTTATCGTGCAGCCAGCTTAGCCCTTTGGGAAAATATGGTGCAGAAGAAAACCTATTTGACAGGAGGTATTGGCGCCCGTCACGATGGAGAAGCTTTTGGCGAAAACTACGAACTACCCAATCTAACGGCGTACAACGAAACCTGCGCAGCCATTGGCAGCGTGTATTGGAACCACCGCCTATTCAACCAATCAGGCGATGTAGCCTACATGGATGTATTAGAACGCACCTTGTACAATGGTTTGATTTCTGGCCTGTCTTTGGATGGCACCCACTTTTTCTATCCCAATGCGCTGGAATCGGACGGCCATTACACGTTCAATCGGGGGGCTTGCACCCGGCAGGGCTGGTTTGACTGCTCCTGCTGCCCAACCAACGTGATTCGTTTTTTGCCTTCACTCCCAGGTTTGCTGTATGGCGTATCCGATGAGGCTATTTATTTGAATTTGTACGTCTCCAATATGGCAAGTATTGACTGGAAAGGGCATGAAATGAATCTGGAGGTTCAAACCGCCTACCCCTGGGAAGGGCTTGTAAATGTAAAGCTTAGTCCAGAAAAACCGATGAAAGCGAACCTACGTCTAAGAGTGCCCTCTTGGGTGCGCAATGAAGTGATGCCCGGCGGTTTGTACCATTACACCGATGTTGCACAAGGCAGCGTGCAGGTTGTACTCAATGGCAAAAAACTGGATGTACAAGTACAAGACGGATTCATTCAGCTCAACCGGAAATGGCGAAATGGAGATGAAATTCAGTTGATTCTACCCATGCAGGTGCGCAAAGTCCTTGCTGATGAAGTTGTGGAAGATGACAGGGGTAAAATGGCGTTGGAGTATGGCCCATTGGTTTATACGATTGAAGAAGTGGACAATCCGGATAACTTTGAACAAATCCGCATTTCATCGATGGATAATTTTGAAGTAAGTAAACGGGATGATCTGTTGGGCGGAGTAAATGTCCTGCACAATAAGCAATTAACCGCCATACCCTACTATGCCTGGTCGAATCGGGGCATTGGCAAAATGAAGGTTTGGATTCCCATAAATGACAAAAAATAAAAGCAATGAATACCTATTTAGTAATCAGGCTGTTGGCGCTGATGTTTGCAGGATTGCCCCATAGAGTACCCGCTCAAGCTATGGTCGTTTACCGGATTAAAAAACAATAGCTATGGCAGGTACTAAACAATACGTCATTGGGCTAGACTATGGCTCGGATTCGGTGCGCGCTGTGCTGATTGATGCCGATTATGGCAGTGAATTGGCCTCTCATGTACACTGGTATGCCCGATGGAAAGCCGGCAAATACTGTGAACCTGCTAAAAATCAGTTTCGCCAGCACCCGCTAGATCACATCGAAGGGCTAGAAAATACCATCCGCGAGGTGTTGCGGATTTCTGGAGTGGATCCAGTCTCTGTCAAGGGAATTTGTGTAGATACAACAGGCTCTTCTCCTGTACCAGTTACGGCTGAAGGGACACCACTGGCAATAGTGCCTGGGTTCGAGGAAAACCCCAATGCCATGATGGTATTGTGGAAAGACCATACGGCCATTCAGGAAGCCAATGAAATCAATGAATTGGCTGCAAGTTGGGGCGGGGAAAATTTCACCAAATACGAAGGCGGGATTTATTCTTCCGAATGGTTTTGGGCTAAAATCCTACACGTGATCAGGGAAGACCAGGCCGTAAAAGACCAGGCTTATTCCTGGATGGAGCATTGCGATTTGATGACCGCGCTCTTAATAGGCTGTAAAGACTTGAGCCAATTCAAGCGGAGCCGTTGCGCGGCTGGACATAAAGCCATGTGGCACGAAGACTGGGGTGGATTGCCCGATCCTGCCTTTTTAGCCCAACTCGACCCTTATTTAGCCCAACTGCGGGAACGTTTGTATCGAGATACCTGGACTTCCGATGTCGCCGCAGGCAACCTGAGCCAGGAATGGGCAGAGCGTTTGGGGCTGACCACGGAAACCATCGTGGCAGTAGGGACTTTTGATGCCCATGCTGGTGCGGTAGGTGCGGGCATACGCGAAAACTGTCTGGTGCGCGTAATGGGTACCTCTACTTGCGATATTCTAATAGCACCACCCGATGCGGTAGGGCAACACGCTGTTCGTGGCATCTGTGGTCAAGTAGATGGATCGGTGATTCCGGGCATGCTGGGACTGGAAGCCGGGCAATCTGCATTTGGCGATGTATTGGCCTGGTTCAAAGATATATTATTATGGCCGATTCAAAACCTTGTGTTAAATACTGCGATCCTCTCAGAAGAACAGAAGACTCTATTGACGCAACACGTGGAAGACAATCTCATTCCTGCCCTCACAGAACAGGCGGAGTCCATTCCTTTGTCCGAAAGCATTCCAACGGCCTTAGATTGGATCAATGGGAGGCGTACACCCGATGCCAATCAAGAGTTGAAAAGCGCTATTTCCAACCTTTCGCTAGGCACCAAAGCCCCACATATTTTTAAAGCCTTGGTACATGCGATTTGTTTTGGTTCTAAAAAAATAGTTGATCGCTTCGAGGAAGAAGGGGTGGTCATCAACGATGTAATCGGAATCGGCGGCGTGGCTAGAAAGTCGCCTTTCATCATGCAAACACTGGCCAATGTGCTCAATCGGCCTATCATCGTAGCCGAATCGGATTATGCTCCGGCATTGGGTGCTGCCATCTATGCCGCAGTGTCCGCCGGAATTTATGCCGATGTAAACGCCGCCATCCAAAAACTAGGTAGCGCCTTTGAAGCTCGTTATTATCCACAAGCGGAAAAGGTGGAAGATTTGGCCTTGTTGATGGATCGTTATGAAGAGCTGAGTGCTTTTGTGGAATCGATTACTAACCGGAAAACTAAAGCTGCATCATGAACAATCCCTATCAATCGCTTCAGGAAGAATGCTACGAAGCCAATATGCAGTTGCAAGCCCTGGGGCTAGTCATTTATACCTTCGGAAACGTAAGTGCGGTGGATAGAAATGCTGGTGTTTTTGCCATCAAGCCTAGTGGGGTACCATACGAAGTTTTACGCCCGGAAGACATCGTTATTCTGGACTATGACAACCAGGTGGTTCAAGGAGAGAAGCGTCCTTCCTCAGATACCCGAACCCATGCATTGCTCTACAAAAACTGGGAGAACATAGGCGGTATCGCGCATACACATGCCACCTATTCGGTCGCCTGGGCACAGGCACAACGAGATATTCCCATCATGGGTACGACTCATGCCGATCATCTGACGGCGGACATACCTTGCGCAGCTCCTATGGCCGATCACCTGATAGAAGGAAATTATGAACACAATACTGGTATCCAGATTTTAGATTGTTTTTCAGAACGCGGCTTGTCCTATGAAGAGGTACCGATGGTGCTCATCGGCAATCATGGTCCCTTTACTTGGGGGAAAGACGCTGCTAAGGCCGTTTACCACAGCAAAGTACTCGAAGCAGTGGCAGAAATGGCCTATTTGGCTTTGCAAATCAATCCCAATGCACCCAGACTCAAAGAGGCATTGATCAAAAAACATTACGAACGCAAACACGGGAAAAACGCCTATTACGGGCAATAACTCAAATTAAATCATGACAGATTACAGTAAAAAACAGATTTGGTTTGTTACGGGTAGCCAGCATTTGTATGGAGAAGAAACCCTCCGACAAGTGGATAACCATGTGGAAACGATGGTGAATGGATTAAACGCCAATACGCACTTTGTTATACCTATCGTAAAGCAACAAGTAGTAAAAACGCCGGACGAGATCGCTCATATTTGTATAGCCGCTAATGCGGATGAAGATTGTATCGGCATCATTGCCTGGATGCATACTTTTTCTCCTGCTAAAATGTGGATTCGAGGCTTGAGCAACCTCAAAAAGCCCATTTGCCACTTGCATACCCAGTTCAACGCCGCAATTCCCTGGGCGGAAATTGATATGGACTTCATGAATCTGAATCAGTCAGCACATGGCGATCGGGAATTTGGATTTATGATGTCGCGTTTGCGTATGAAACGCAAAGTCGTCGTTGGACATTGGCAAAATCCTGCAGTCGTCCGTCAGTTAGATGGCTGGGCTCGGGTAGCGCTGGGCTGGCATGAGCTACAGCACCTGAAAGTCGCCCGGATAGGGGACAATATGCGGGAAGTGGCAGTAACGGAAGGCGATAAAGTGCAGGCACAAATCCAATTTGGTTTTGCAGTCAATGGTTATGGCGTATCTGATGTGAGTAAGCACATTGAAGCGGTTACGCCGCAAGAGCTGGCGGCTTTGATAGAAATTTACGAAAGTAGTTATCAACTCACGCCGGCTTTACAAAAAGGCGGCAAGCAGCGCCATTCACTGGAAGATGCAGCAAGAATAGAGCTGGGCCTCCGCTCTTTTTTAAATACCGGGGGCTTCAAGGCTTATACCAATACCTTTGAAAACCTGGGTACTTTTAAGCAGTTGCCAGGTATTGCCACCCAACGATTGATGGCTGATGGTTTTGGTTTTGGCGCAGAGGGGGATTGGAAAACGGCAGCACTTTTGCGTGCCATTAAAGTAATGGCTACCGGACTAGAGGGCGGCACTTCGTTTATGGAAGACTATACCTACCATTTTTCACCGGAAGGCGCTATGGTTTTAGGAGCGCACATGCTGGAAATATGCCCGAGTATCGCCCATGCTACCCCTACTTGTGAAGTACACCCTCTGGGTATTGGTGGTAAAGAAGATCCTGTAAGGTTGGTTTTCGATGGAAAACCCGGAGCGGCTATCAATGTATCGCTTGTAGATATGGGAAATCGTTTTCGATTGATTGTCAATGAAGTAGAAAGTGTATTGCCGCAGCATGAACTTAAAAGACTACCCGTAGCCAGGGTCTTGTGGGACGCCCATCCCAATCTGGAAACTGCCGCTACAGCCTGGATACTAGCAGGAGGGGCGCACCATACCGTTTATACGCAAGCAATTAATACTTCTTTTATAGAAGATTTTGCGGATATTGCAGGCATAGAACTGCTGGTGATTGACCGGGATACCCGTATCAGAGATTTCAAAAATACCCTTAATGCTAATGAAGCTTATTATCATCTGTTTCAACACCGGATGTAATCTCTTTTTTATCAATCATTCTTTTCTAATCGTATGAAAAAATCAACTTTTAAAGCTATCCTTTCTTTTCCAGCCTATCTATTTATCCTGCTCTTGCTAACCCATTGCAAACAGGAAAAATCGGGAAAGGCGCAAGCAGAATCTACACCAACAGCTGCCTTTGAAATCAAAAAAAGCGACTACGGCAAAATGCCGGATGGCCAGGCAGTAGAACAGTATATTTTGAAAAACCCACAGGGCATGGAAATTGCCGTCATTACTTATGGCGGGATCATTACCTCCTGGACAGCTCCGGATAAAGCGGGCAAATATGAAAATGTGGTTCTGGGTTTTGACAGTCTTTCCCAATATGTAGCAAATAATCCTTATTTCGGTGCGATCATCGGTCGCTATGGGAATCGCATTGCGAAAGGGCAGTTTAAATTGGGGAAAGCGACTTTTCAATTGGAGAACAACGATGGCCCCAATCACTTACATGGAGGTGTCAAAGGCTTTGATAAAGTAGTGTGGCAGGCTTTTCCACAACAAGATAGCACTGCTGTTTCGCTAGTATTAAAATATGTAAGTGCCGATGGAGAAGGCGGCTACCCAGGCAAACTATACTGTACCGTTACCTACCTGCTGGATAACGACAATGCATTGCATGTTGCCTACGAAGCGGTTACCGACAAAGAAACCATCGTCAACCTCACCCAGCACAGCTACTTTAACCTTTCTGGCAATTTCAGCAACACCATTCTCGACCACGAACTGATGATGGCTGCCGACCAGTACTTGCCCGTTGATGTTACCCTGATTCCAACAGGGGAGTTGGCGCCTGTTGCCGGAACGCCATTTGACTTTACGACTGCTAAAGCAATTGGACGCGATATCAATACGACCGACGAACAACTGGAAAGAGGGCGGGGTTACGACCACTGTTGGGTGCTCAATAACCCAGGTTCCATGCGGCAGGTAGCCAGTGTCACCCATCCTGCGACAGGAAGGCGGTTGGAAATCAGCAGCAATGAGCCAGGCCTGCAATTTTATTGCGGCAATTTTTTAGATGGTACATTGCCCATGCCTGGAGGCGGCACTTATGGCCACCGCACGGGCTTTTGTTTGGAAACACAACATTATCCGGATTCTCCCAATCAATACAGCTTTCCATCTGTATTGCTCCGGCCAGGTGAAAAATACAGCTCTGCCACCGTATTCAAGTTTTTAGTAGCAGAGTAAGGTTGTTCCGTAAAGGCAAGGATTTTTTCATCAACACAAATAAAGCTTAGCGTATGTCTGTTTTAGCTACCATAGACTGGGTGTTTATCGCCCTATATTTTGCAATTATTCTGGGTATTGTTTGGTGGGTGATTCGACAAAAGAGTGCCACATCAGACGATTATTTTTTGGCCGGCCGAAACCTGGGCTGGTTTGTTGTAGGGGCATCAATTTTTGCTTCCAATATCGGCTCGGAACACGTGGTGGGTTTAGCTGGGTCAGGTGCTACCGATGGGGTAGCCATGGCTCATTATGAGCTACATGCCTGGTGTCTGCTCGTCTTGGGTTGGGTATTGGCTCCTTTTTACATGCGTTCCAGAATTTATACCATGCCTGAGTTTCTGGAAAGGCGTTTTTCGGCTTCCTCTCGTTGGGTATTGTCCGTTATTTCCCTCATTGCATATATATTGACAAAGGTCGCCGTAGGTATTTTTGCAGGCGGTATTGTATTTGGTGTTTTGCTGCCAGAAGTCAATTTCATGGGCTTGAATAGCTTTTGGGTAGGGTCTATTTTAATGATTTTGTTGACGGGTCTCTACACCTTGCTGGGCGGTATGAAAGCAGTAGCCTATACCGAGGCGCTTCAAACCATCGTCCTTATACTTGGCTCTGTTCTGGTAACTTACTATGGATTGGAGGCACTGGGTGGCTGGGGCGAATTGCGCCGTATCGCCGGATCCGAAATGTTCAACCTTTGGAAGCCGCTGGTTCCGGAAGGTATGACCGGTACTTGGAGTCCTGTGAAAACAGACACCACCATGGCCTGGTATTTCAATACCAACTATCCCTGGTTGGGGATGTTGTTTTGCGCCCCGATCATTGGATTGTGGTACTGGTGTACGGATCAGTACATCGTGCAGCGTATTTTGGGAGCAGCCAACCTTACAGAAGCACGCAGGGGCACCATTGCTGCTTCTTTCTTCAAGCTGTTGCCTGTTTTCATATTTATCATTCCAGGTATCATCACTTTTGCACTGGCTTCAAGCGGTAAAATGCCGGAATTGGCCGCAACTTTATTGGATGAGAATGGCCAAATCATCAATGCCAATGCACAACAAGTATTCCCGCTTCTGGTATCCAAGGTACTGCCTGCTGGCATTAGAGGCATTGTAGTAGCGGGCTTGCTGGCGGCTTTGATGAGCTCTCTGGCTGGGGTATTCAACGCTTCTTCCACCTTGTTCACGATGGACTTGTACTCCAAATTCCGTCCACAAGCTACTGAAAAGCAGTTGGTTCTGACGGGGCGTATCGCAACGGCTGTGATGGTCATTATCGGCTTGCTTTGGATTCCAGTCATACAGGGCAGTCGGGGTTTGTACGATTATTTGCAAAGCGTGCAGGGCTATCTAGCGCCACCGATTTTTGTGGTTTTCTTCTTCGGCATTTTCAACAAACGCCTGAATGCCAAGGGCGCCTTGGCCGCTTTATTGGTTGGATTTGGCCTAGGCCTTTTCCGATTGGCTATTGATACACCGGTGATGCTGACTCAGGGTTTTTCTTACGAAGAGCATTCTTTATTTTGGATCATCAACAACATCTTTTTCCAATATTATAGCCTGATCATCTTTTTGGTATCTGCCGTAGTTTTTTATGCGGTTAGTTATACTTCTGAAGCGCCTAATCCAGCCCAAATACAGGGCTTGGCCATGGGAACGGTAAGTGCGGAACAACAAGCGGCCACCAAAGCCACTTATCGCACGATCGATTATGTGATGTCCGGCTTGGTGTTAGTGTTGATCCTTGCTGCTTATTTGTACTTTAATGGATAAGTCCAGCAAATGAGGGTTTGCGGTGTTTGCTATATTGACCGCAAACCCTTATCTTTCCACAAAAAATATGCTCAGTAGCATTCCTTTTGGCTGGCGCGATAGAATGGGCTAGTTCAATTTAAACAAAAGCACTTCTATTCAAATCAACTTCAATACTGATGCTTGTCCCTTGACCGGGTGCTGAGCGGATTTCCGGGCTGGCACCCAGATAAGCCGATCTGGACTGAATGTTCAGCCATCCAACGCCTGCAAACCGGTCGAGTGCTTGCACATCAAAGCCTTTTCCATCGTCTTCTACGGTTAAATGCAGCCGGTTTTCATCGCGTATGACTTGGACGATGATATTCTTGGCCTCGGCGTGTTTCAGGGCATTATTGACCAATTCCTGGATGATGCGGAAAAGCACAATCTCCGTATCCTGATCCAATCGCGATTCAAGTCCAAATGCCTGAAAATGGATGTCCAATTGACCGGGGCGTTGCAGTTGATCGCAGTAATCTTGCAACGCATCTTTCAAGCCGAAACGAAGCAATGCTTCGGGCATCATATTCCGGGCTATGTTGCGCAACTCGCCAATGGAGCGATCCAGATCGCTGATGGTTCTTTGGAAGGCTTGAGACGCCGCTTCCGAAAGCACTTGATTCCCTGTCATACCGAATAAGTTTTGTTTAATGCCAGATAACATACCGCCCAACCCGTCGTGCAGGTCACGAGCGATTCGACTGCGTTCGTCCTCCTGTGCGCGTAAAACGGCATTGGCTGCGTGCAATTGCTTTTCCTGTTCCAGTTCCCGGATAAGCTGCTGTTGTATTTTGAATTGTTGGTCAGCCAGGCGTTTCCTGTTTTGTAAATTGCGCCAGATCAAAAATGCAGTCACCAATAAGAGGATCGATAGCAAGGCCAATCCCAAGGTCAGGTTATTTTTTTGGCGAAGCCTGAGTTTTGAAATCGTTTGTGCTTGCTCCAGTTGGCGAATTTGCTGTTCCTTTTTTTCCGTTTCGTATTTGGTTTCAAATTCCTGTAAGGCTTCTATTTCATTGGCTCGGGCTGCTCTTGCCCGATTAATTCGGTATTTTTCCCGGTATGACCAAAACAACTCCAGGCTGTCCTGCGCCAGGGCAATATCCGAAAGGGTTAAATACAAGGCATGCACATAGGCATCTTCTTCTGTTTCGACCAAAGCCAACGCTCGATTGGCGTATTCACGAGCCTGGTCAAATTTTTTTTCATCAAAAAATAAAAGGCTGATACCGTGTAAATTGTATTTTGTACTGAGTGGATCTCCACTTTTTTGTGCAATAGCAAGTGCTTCCTCATAAAGGCGCATAGCCTGTTCGTTTCGGCCATCCTGGCGGTAGATGTCTGCGGTGATACCCAGACCCGTAGCTAGCAATTGCGGATAATCCAGTTTTCTGGCCAGTGCTACGGCCTGCTCCAAATAAGGCAGGGCTGAATCCGGCTGTTCTTTTCCTATATGGGCATTGCCCAGGTGTTGTAAGACAATGGCTACTGACTCCTCATCCCCTATGTCGCGCGCTGACTGGAGTACAGACGGGCCAAGCTCCAGCACCTTATCGTTTAAGTTTAGTTCTATATAAAGGCTGAGTAGGTTGCCCTGCACAACAATGGGAAAATGCGGTGGCAAATCCAAGCCTTGCATGGCGCGGATGCTTTTCTCAAAGCAGTCAACAGCCAAGCGTTTCATCCCTAGCTGCTGGTAGGCGTTGCCCATATTGTTGTAAGCAGCCACCATTTCCAATTTCATTCCCAGTTTTTCACAAATGGGGAGAGCAGCCTGCTGGTTTTCGATGGCAAGCTGGTATTCGGCTTTATCAAAATGAGAATTACCTTTATTGATCAAAATACGCGCTTCACCCCGTTCGTAGCCGATGGATTGAGCCATTTGTAGCCCCTGATTGAAAAATAACAAAGCAGAATCCGGCTGCCTGGTTTGAAACAGCTTGCCCGCATCCAACAGGGCTAATACTTTTTGGGTATCGCTGGCCGCAGAACGGGAAAGGCTCAATAAACTGTCCAGTTTACTATTGGTTTGGGCAAAAACAGCGACCCATGACCAACAAATAAAGCTCCACAAAAAAGCAAATCGGATCATAACAAGCTTTGTTAGCCCAATATTTTAAAATTGAAAGCAATTGTGCAAGTCCTTTTGTAAAAATCCCCTTTTTAGGGGAGAAAGAAAATCCTGTTTTTAAAGGATTGATTTTCAGCATTTTTGTAGGCTACCTTTGGAAAAAAATGTATGGTCATGTCAGCCACACTAAAAGCACCTAACAATACGAGGTCAAGTCGGATCGCCGACATCCTCCACAACATTCGCCGACAAGCCTTTATCGGACGTGAAATGGAAATCGAATTTTTCCAGTCCATGGTTTTATCCCCACAGCCAGATAAAATTTTGTTGTTCTTACATGGCGCTGGTGGGCAGGGTAAAACCAGTTTGTTGCGCCATTTCACCGAGTGGTGCGCGGAGGAAAACATTCCGGCGATTCATTTGGATGGTCGTGAGCTACAAGCACATCCCGCGGCCATGTTGGAGTATATCCGCACTTCTGTTCATGCAAAACAGGCAGAAGAAATCAGCGATAAGTTGGCCAATATGGGCGAAAAAATTGTCCTGTTTATCGATACTTACGAAAAACTTAGCCCCTTGGACAACTGGTTCAGGACTGATTTTTTACCCCAATTGCCCCTCAACGTGCGGGTTGTTATCAGCAGTCGAAAAGCCCCAAGCCTATCCTGGCAAACGGATGCAGGCTGGAAATCCCTGATGATGACCATGCCGCTGCGTAACCTAACTATGGAGGAAAGTCGCCTTTTTCTGAGCAGCCGTCAGGTGCCAGACAATCAACATCAAGCCATTCTTGATTTTACGTATGGCCATCCTCTAGCGCTTTCCCTGGTTGCCGATACGCTGGCCCACCAAAGGGACAAAGTTTTTTCTCTGGCCGAATCGCCGGATATGGTTCAGGCACTTTTAGAAACCTTTTTGCAACAAATACCCGGCCCAGCGCATCGGGTCGCCCTGCACATCACAGCTTTTGTACACCATACTACAGAATCCATTTTGGCCGAAATCATGGAATTGGAATCCGCTTCTGCCATTTTTGAATGGCTTCAAGAATTGTCATTCATGGATAAAAGCCGGGAAGGCCTGTTCCCACATGATGTGATCAGAGAGGCATTAGTGGCCGACTTGCGCTGGCGGCATCCCGACTTCCACTTTGAATTGTATGAAAAAATAAAAAAATATTATGCTTCTAAAATGGGAAGCAACAATCCTGTAGAACAACGGAAAACCTTATTTGAATTGATCTACTTGCACCGCTCCCATCCGATGGTGCGTCCGTTTTTTGACTGGCAGGAAGCTGGAAGCCAATGGGTGGATACCATGGCTACAGCTGATATTCCGGCCATTAGGGCTATGGTGCAAAAAAACGAAGGGGAAGAAGCGTTGGCCCTTTTTGACTTTTGGAAAGCGCATCCGGCAGCGCAGGTTTGGGTATGGCGCGACACCAATAAACGCCCCGAAGCATTTGTGCTAAAAATCAATGCCCATGAACTGGATCGACAGGAATTAACCCCGGACAAGATTGTTAATGACATTTGGCACCATCGTTATCAGGACTATCAATTGCGCAGCGGCGAACAAGTGGTGCTTTTCCGTAGCTGGATGGCCGATAAAAGCTACCAGGGCGTATCGCCTTTGCAGAGCAGTATGTTTTTGGCCATCATACAATATTACTTCACCCCTTGCTTAGCCATTAGTATGGTAGCTTGCGCACAACCCGATTTCTGGGAACAGGTTTTTCACTACGGTGGCATCTACAGGGATAAAGCGATGGATTTTGAATCCAGCCAAAAGACTTACGGGTGGTTTACCCACGATTGGCGCAAACAACCCTTAGCGGAATGGCTGGATATGTTGGGAAAAAGAGGGCTGGGCGGCCCATTGGAAGAACCAATGAACAATAAAGAATCGGAAGTGATGGTACTGAGCGAGGAGGCTTTTCAACATGCCGTAACGGAAGCCCTTCGACACTACCACTACCGGGATGAACTCATGCATAATCCGCTCACTCAATCACAGGTGGTATGCCGTCTTTTGGAAGTCAATGCGTCCACCGCTGAACGCGTTGAAACCCTTCAACACTTACTAAATGATGCAATCGCCCGGATTGAACAATCGCCGATCGACAACAAATATTATCGGGTGTTATACCGCAGCTACATCAATCCGGTAGGCAGCCAAGAAAAAACGGCTGATTTTCTGAATATGTCATTTAGTACCTATCGGCGTTATTTGAAAGCGGGTACAGATCGGGTATCAGAATTGCTGTGGCAACAAGAAGTTTTGAAATAAAAAAAATTGAACACCTTTTGAACTGGTTTTTGGACAATGCTCGGGGCTATTTTTGAATCATCTTTCAAGAATGATCAAAAAACGCTGAGCATCATGGACGCAAATTACTGGGAAGGTTTTATCAATGAATTGACCACGGCCTGGAACCAACAAAACCGTCAAAAAATTTTGGCTTTTTACGACAATAATTACCACGGCGAAGAAAGCTCTGATCCCCATGAGCAGTACGGCTTGGCCAGTGTTCAAGGCATGCTGGAAAAATTCTTTTCGGCCTTTCCCGATCTGGTAATTCAGCCCATCGATTGGGTGGGCAATGGCAGCAAACTAAGCCTCTACTGGGAGGCAAAAGGTACCCACAAAGGGAGCATCCTCAATATTCCGCCAACGGGCAAACCCATTCGAGTAAGGGGCGTTTCCTTTTTGAATATTCAGGACAACAAAATCAAACACGCCAAGCACTTGTGGGACATGGCGGGCATGTTGCGCCATTTAGGGCTATTGCCGGCATTGCCAGCTTAGAACAACCCGTCTAAAGCATAAGTTTTTGCCCAATCCTGCTATGCTTTTCCTCTAGTTTGACCTTCGTAGGCAAAATACGCTACGGCACACCGATATTTCGCCGAAATTTTTTTAAAAATCGGCGGAATGTGGAATAAAAAAGCAGATTTCGCCCAAAAAATATTATTTTTGGGCGAAATCTGATAATTGTATATGGAATCCCTTGAAATAGTCGGTCGTATAAAAGAGCAGGCAACGCTAAAAGCGACGCTTCAATCTGCGGAAGCAGAATTGGTGGCAGTAACAGGCAGAAGAAGGGTAGGCAAAACCTTCCTTGTTAAGCAAGTCTTTCAGGAGCAAATTTTGTTTGAAATCACTGGTTTACAGGATGAGGCATTGGATAAACAACTGGCTCATTTCAGGTTTACTTTGTTTCGATATTCGCAAGATGAGTCGCTCCAAACGCCAAAGGACTGGTTAGAGGCTTTTCAAAAACTGGTTTTGTACCTAGATAAACAAGTGAGTAAGCATAAAAAGGTTATTTTTTTTGATGAAGTGCCTTGGTTAGCAAGCCAAAAATCCGACTTCCTGACAGGATTAGGTTTCTTTTGGAATAGTTGGGCAGTTAACCATAAAGTAGTATTGGTTATATGTGGTTCGGCGGCCTCATGGATGGTCGAGCACGTAGTGGACAACAAAGGAGGATTGCATAATCGAATTACCAAACTCGTTCACTTAGAACCTTTTACGCTTAGAGAGACAGAGCTTTTTTTGCAAAAAAGGGATATTACTTTGAAACGTGGACAAATTGTGGAGTTGTACATGGCATTAGGCGGAATTCCACACTACCTCAAGGAGGTGGAAGCAGGGAAAAGTGCAGCACAAAATATTGACCATATATGCTTTTCAAAAAGGGCTTTACTATACAATGAATTTTCAAGGTTATATGCTGCTCTTTTTGCCCATGCTCACAAGCATATCGCAGTCATACAGGCTTTGGCTACCTCTCGTCAGGGCTTAACCCGTGAGCAAATAGTTTCCAAAACGGGTTTGTCTAATGGAGGCCATACCACTCGAATATTATCTGAATTAGAGCAATCAGGTTTTATAACGGTGTATTCCATTTTCGGCAATAAGAAAAAAGACCGCTTGCATCGGCTAACAGATGAGTTTTCGCTCTTTTATCTACAATTTATGGAATCCCATCGCAATGAGGAAGCCGGCACTTGGCTCCACCTTAGCCAGACCCAAGCATATAAAATTTGGTGTGGCTACGCTTTTGAAAACCTTTGTCTCAAACACCTCGCTCAAATTAAATTGGCCTTGGGTATTGCTGGTGTTTATTCTAAAGCCTCTGCTTTCTCGCTAAAAGGGTCGCCGACGGAAAAAGGCATCCAGATTGATTTGTTACTCGACAGAAAGGATAATATAATCAACATTTTTGAAATTAAATTCTACAATGCAGCATGGACGCTTACCGCCGACGATGCACATAAATTACGGGAAAAACTCCGCATTTTTCAACAGAACACAAATACAAATAAGCATCTGATGCTCACCTTAGTAGCAGCTCAGGGGTTGAAACAAAATAACCATAGCATTGGACTAGTGGAGAAAGTGCTTACGCTTGATGATCTATTCTTGGAATGATGGGTGTCGTTTTAAGCCCTAAGCTGGATTGATAGTATGAGTCAACCTGCGCAATACCAAAAGCGCCAACAATAGTAAGGTCATGGGGATAAGCGTAAAATAAAAAGCCTGATCTGCCCCCATGTGTTTGAACAAATAACCCGTTGTAATAGACCCCAGTGTTCCCCCAACTGCTGAAAAAACAATGATCAGACCCGACATCGGGCTATGTACCTTTTTGGGCAAAGCACTCAATACTACCGAATTGAGTAGCGGATAAATGGGGGCAATAAACAGCCCGACAAAAGGAAAAGCGAAACCGATCAGCGGTAGTTCCCGGAGCGATTGAACAGGTGCTATACTTGCGCTGACCGTTTTGGGCAACACAAAAGTAACCATCAACATGGCGCCCACTATACAGCATGCCAATATCCAAAACCAGGAAACTTTTTTGGCTAGTACGCCCGCCAACATACGACCCACGCCCAACGATATGGCCAATATACTTGCCATAATGATACTCAGGTTTTCAGGCAATTGAAGTACTCTGGAATTGAAGGTGGGCAACCATGTCATAATGCCCTGCTCAATCATCACAAACAAAAAAGCGCTGGCCAAAAAAACGATCACCAATAGCCGGGCGATCAACTGAAACATGGCCATAAAGTCCTCTTTTAGGTTAGCACCCGGAATTTCATGGCCTTCGTCGAATTTGGAGAAAAACAAAAATAAAAAGGCCAAAAAGGCGATGCCCGACAAAAGCAAATACACATTCAACCAAGCATCTGCATCCGCCTCACTATTGAAGGCGGGGAAGAGAAAATAAGCCAGGGCTATTCCGAACATAAAAACGCCTTCAATGCTGCTCATCAAGGAGTTGTGCTCGCGGCTGTCGGCGGTAATGAGTCCAATCACAGAATACACGGATACCTTAATCAAAGCAAATGCCGTACCAATAGAGGCAAACAACAGCTTGGTCGCCCAAAATGCATTGCCAAAATACATGCCCAAACAGGCAATAGTCACAATACCCAACGCGATGAGCATCGCTTTTTTGTACCCTATCCTGGGCAAAAAAGAGGCGACCAAAAAGGAAACCACAGCGATGGATAGGTCTTTGAACAATTCCAGCGTGGCAGCTTGCACCTCATCGACACCATATACGTTTTGCGACTTCAGAATGACAATGCCAACGCTGTTTAGTAAAATGGCGAAGACAAAGTAATTGAGGTAAAGGGCTAGTTTGATGGATTGGTTTTTCATGTCGTTTTATGCTAAAATCCAAAAGTAACAAATTTATTTATATCCTGACAATTCGCTCACCAATCGCTCCAAGTCACTTAGCTCATGCGCAGCGCTGATGACAATTCTGGTAATCACGTCATCCTGCGGACTGGGATAAGCGAACTGAGAAATAACAAAGCCCCGATCAAATAGATAAAGCGCCAACCCTGATTCAGCAGTGTAAAAAACCGGGTATTCAGAGAAACTTTGGAATAAATTCAATGGCCGGGTTGCCGCTTCAAAAAAAAGAATATTTGCCCTTAGTTTTTGCAACTGCTTCTGGTAAAGTTGTCGGGAATGAATCATGGCATACAAAAAAGCAGGAGAAATAGGAGAGGCTCCACCAAACAAAGGATTCGTTTTCAATTGCTGGATTCTATCTGGCTGACCTAAAATGACACCACCCGGAATGCCCAGGGCTTTTCCCAAAGAGCTAAATACAATTAACTCACCTTTGCCAGTAGCTACTAATTCTTGCCAGATACCCGCGCCATTAGCACCACAAACGCCCAATCCATGCGAATCATCCATCACCAGTAACAGCGGTGTATCCTCCGGCCATTCCTTAAGCCAATCAAAGGAATAGGATTTTGAAAATAAAGGATCCACGGTGCTGCTCACTAAAATCTGGGGTCTTTTATCCCTTTGCGCCAACCGGAGCATTGCCGAACACCAAGCTGTATTCGTTCCAGCAAAAGGCCGTATCTGCCTCCAGGCTGCAGGATGCATCCCTGGGGCAAGCTGTATGTCTCCTTCTTCCTGCAAACAGGCCATCAAAAATTGCCCGCAAAGTGTACCGGAAGACAATACCAAAGCAGCAGGAGCACCAGCAAAATCAGCCAACCATGCTTCCGCTTCCGCAAAAATAGCCAAGCCGATATTGCCCAAGCGCGAACCTCCAAAGTGGACGCCATACGCATCAATACCCGCCTTAACACGCTCGCGAAACAATGGGTGATCACTGATCCCCAAATAGCCGGTGCCGCTAAAATAGCCGTAAACTTTATCTTGTATAAGCACCTGCCTGCCAGGAATGTGGTGGATGTGTTCGGCCATTATTGCATATTAGACAGTAGATGCTAAACAATAGATGCTTGCTTGAAACCACGCCTTTGTCGAAGCGCAGCCTGAAACTTGCCCGTCTTCTCCCGCGTTTTTCGCGGGATCAGCCGGGTAAAAAACCAGAAACTTGAACCCCCTCTTACATGTTCCGCCTATACTGCCCTCCTACCTCATAAAGCGCATGTGTAATCTCGCCCAACGAACAGCATTTCACCGTTTCCATCAGGGTTTCAAAAATATTGCCATTTTGAATGGCTGCTTCTTGTAAATGGGACAAAGCTTGGCGCGATTTACCCGCATTGGCTTGATGCACCCTTTGCAAATTGCCGATCTGCATTTCCTTTTCCTCCGCAGTAGATCGGATGACCTCCGAAGGGATGATGGTTGGTGATCCATCCTTACTCAAAAAAGTATTCACCCCGATGATCGGCAACTCCCCGGTATGTTTCAAGGTCTCGTAATAAATGCTCTCTTCCTGGATTTTGGAGCGTTGGTACATCGTTTCCATCGCACCCAAAACGCCGCCCCGCTCTGTGATGCGGTCAAATTCAGCCAGCACTGCCTCTTCCACCAAATCCGTCAATTCATCAATGATAAAGGCACCTTGAAGCGGATTTTCATTCTTGGCCAGCCCCAACTCGTGATTGATGATCATTTGAATGGCTACTGCCCGGCGAACGCTCTCCTCTGTAGGCGTGGTGATGGCTTCATCATAGGCATTGGTATGTAGCGAATTGCAATTGTCATAAATGGCATAAAGCGCTTGAAGCGTGGTGCGGATGTCGTTGAAGCTGATTTCCTGGGCGTGTAGCGAACGGCCAGAAGTTTGTATATGGTATTTCAGTTTTTGGGAGCGTTCATTACCTCCGTATTTGTACTTCATGGCTTTAGCCCATATCCGGCGAGCCACCCGGCCAATCACTGCATATTCGGGATCAATGCCATTAGAAAAGAAGAAAGACAAATTGGGCGCAAAATCATCGATGTGCATACCGCGCGAGAGGTAATACTCCACAAATGTAAAACCATTAGCTAGTGTAAAAGCCAACTGAGAAATAGGGTTCGCCCCAGCTTCGGCAATATGGTAGCCCGAAATGGAAACAGAATAGAAGTTTTGTACCTTATTCCAAATAAAGTACTCCTGCACATCGCCCATCAGTTTCAGCGAAAACTCAGTGGAAAAAATACAGGTATTTTGAGCTTGATCTTCTTTCAAAATATCGGCTTGAACCGTGCCCCGGACGGATGCAAGGGCTTTGGCTTTTAATTGCTCATACACTGGGCGCTCCAATATTTGATCGCCCGTCAGCCCCAACAGCAATAGCCCCAACCCTTTGTTGCCGGACGGCAGCTCGCTCCCGTACTGAGGACGGGGCAAGCCTTTGTCATCGTACAAGGCCTTTAATTTGGCTTCCACCAAATATTCCAAGCCCTTTTCTCGGATGTACATTTCGCACTGCTGGTCTATGGCCGCATTCATGAAAAAAGCACAAATGGTAGCTGCCGGCCCATTGATCGTCATAGAAACCGAGGTAGTCGGGTCGCAAAGGTCAAATCCCGAGTACAGCTTTTTTGCATCGTCCAGGGTACACACGCTTACACCCGAATTGCCGATTTTGCCATAAATATCAGGGCGGTAGTCAGGGTCTTCTCCATAAAGCGTCACTGAATCAAAGGCTGTAGAAAGCCTGGCCGCAGGCATCCCTTCCGATAGGTAATGAAAACGCTTATTGGTGCGTTCCGGGCCGCCCTCTCCGGCAAACATACGCGTGGGGTCTTCGCCCTGGCGTTTGAACGGAAACACCCCGGCGGTATAAGGAAATTCACCCGGAACGTTTTCTTGTAGCATCCATTTCAGGCTCTCGCCCCAGTCTTTGTATTGGGGCAGCACCACCCGCGGAATGCGCGAATGAGAAAGGGAGGTCGTAAAGGTGGGCACCCGTATTTCCTTTCCCCGCACCTGGTAAATGAATGCATCTTTAGCGTAGGCGGCTTTCTTATCTTCCCAAGCATCCAGCAGGCGCTTGCACTGCCCATCAATGTCCAGTTCTAATTCGGCATATTGCTGTTGCAGCGCGCTTAAAACAGCCTCTCCGGCTGCATTTTCTTTCAAGATGTTTATACTTTCATTTAGGGCAAACAGCTTTCGGGCAATTTGTTCCTGTTTTGCTGCCCACTCGTCGTATTGGCGGTTGTTCTCGGCTATTTCCGACAGGTAGCGCACCCGCTGCGGCGGAATGATGTATATCTTTTCGCTCATCTCTTTGGATGCCTGAAAAGTAGAACTCAAATCCGCACCCGTTTTTTCAACGATCAAATCCATCAGCCGTCGGTAAAGGGTATTGGTTCCCGGATCGTTAAACTGAGAGGCGATGGTGCCAAAAACGGGTATATCCTCCAATGGGCTGTCCCAAAGCTGATGGTTGCGCTGATACTGCTTTTTTACATCGCGCAGGGCATCAAGGGCACCGCGTTTGTCAAATTTATTGATTGCGATAATGTCGGCAAAATCGAGCATGTCAATTTTTTCCAACTGCGTGGCTGCGCCGTACTCCGGGGTCATCACATAAAGCGACAGATCCGAGTGGTCAATGATTTCAGTATCGGATTGTCCAATGCCGGAGGTTTCCAGTACGATCAGGTCAAATTGGGCGGCTTTCAAAATATCCACTGCCGCTTGTACATAGCGCGAGAGCGCTAGATTGGACTGGCGGGTGGCTAGTGATCGCATGAAAACTCGACCTTCTGCCAGCCGTGAAGTGATGGAATTCATGCGAATGCGGTCGCCCAGCAAGGCACCGCCCGTTTTGCGTTTTGAAGGATCGACAGAAACGATGGCTATTTTTTTATCGCGAAAGTCGATCAAAAAACGGCGCACCAATTCGTCCACCAGACTGGATTTTCCTGCCCCCCCTGTTCCTGTAATCCCCAAGACAGGGATTATTTTATTGGAAACGGATAGCTTTAATTCACTAAGCCAGTCCTGATGTTCTTCCGGGTAATTCTCCACAGCGGAGATCAGGCGGGCAAGTGTTTTAGGCTTTTGATCGTTTAGCTGTCTCAACTCACCGTTCAGGTGCTGCCCGATGGGGAAATCGCATTGCTGCAACACATCGTTGATCATGCCTTGCAAGCCCATCTGGCGGCCATCATCCGGGGAGTAAATACGGGCAATGCCGTAGCTGTGCAAATCGGCGATTTCCGTGGGCAAAATAGTGCCCCCGCCGCCGCCAAAAATTTTGATATGACCCGCTCCTCGCTCTTGAAGCAGGTCGTACATGTACTTGAAAAACTCGTTGTGGCCGCCTTGGTAAGAAGTAATGGCAATCCCTTGCACATCTTCCTGAATAGCGGTTTCTACAATTTCTTTGACGGATCGATTATGGCCCAGGTGGATGATTTCTGCCCCGGAGCTTTGCAGTATCCGGCGCATGATATTGATGGCCGCATCGTGTCCGTCGAACAGCGATGCGGCGGTAACTAATCGAATTTTGTTGATAGGTTGGTAGGGCGCAACTTGCTGCATTTAATGGTTGTATTTGGTTAGGACAAACAGACTTATAACAACTTCTTGATGCGTTCGTATTCGGAAACGTTGGCTTTTGTACCCCTACAGCGCATTTCGTTGTTTTTGGCTTCTATATTTTTCACCCGATCACCCGGGTTGGGGTGGGTACTCAGAAAAGCGGGTGGGGTAGATTGGCCTTCCATTTTTTTGAAAAAACCAGCTGCTCCATCCGCTTTATAATCTGTAGGACACAAATACAGCACGGAATGTTCATCGGCTTCTGTTTCGTGTCCCCGGCTGAATTTCAGCGACACTAGCCCAAGCGCTATCTGTTCGATCAAACCAGGCTCTGCTTTGCCGGTGATAATAGAAGTGAGTGCTGCCAAACCATATATTTGGGTCATTTGTCGGGTAGAATGCCGCAAAGCAGCATGGGCAATTTCATGCCCCATTACGCCAGCCAACTGGTCTTCCGAATCCAGGAATTTGATGATGCCGGTATAGACGTAAATGTAGCCTCCTGGCGTACAAAAAGCATTGAGGGTTTCATCGTCATCAATGATTTTTACTTCCCAGGCAAATTCATTTTTGTAGGCCACTTCACCGCTACTCAAGATACGATTAGTGATTTTGCGGATATAGGCATATACCTCCTCGTTGCCCTTTTCAGGCAAAACCGGAAACTGTGCCGGGTCGCTTTCGATTTGTTTGACCACTTCACGCCCCAGTTCCATGTCTTGCTCCGGGGTGAACAAGTTAATGCCACCGCCTTTACCGCCGCTGCAACTGTCCAGTGAAAAAATCATGCCGATGCCCAACATCAGTACAGACCATTTTTTGAGATTTTTCATATTGAGTTGTTAAATTTTGTTGATTTAGTAACGCAGAAAAATTAAGTTCCCGATTTTGTCCTTACCCTAGGGGGCTAAACGATTCATTTTAAGTGTGTTCACTAGGGCGAGGACTTTGATAAATTGGGAAATAATTTTTTGCACACTCCTTAAAACGTTTGGAACTGATTTTTTGATATTTGTCGATCTTACCCACTACTCACCAACCACCAATCAAAAATACGCTTCCATTTCCAATTCCTGTAAAAAAGCGATGGTATTCTGAATATCGGTACGCAAAATGCGATCTTCTTCTAATGGTGTCACCCTTTTCCGGTAGGCAGATAGGATGGATTCTAGAACAGGCGAGGTCTTAGCAGGCCGCCTGAAAACTAGGGCTTGGGCTGCTGTCATGAATTCGATGGCCAGCAGGCGTTCCAAGTTATTCACCACTCGATAAGCCTTGGTCGCAGCATTGGCCGCCATGCTCACGTGGTCTTCCTGACCGTTGCTGCTCACGATGGAATCCACCGAAGCCGGTGTGCACAATTGCTTGTTTTGGCTAACAATAGAGGCTGCCGTGTATTGTGGGATCATCAGACCGGAATTTAGACCGGGATTCTGAACCAAAAAGCCGGGCAGCTCCCGATTGCCAGCAATCAATTGAAAGGTTCGCCTTTCGGAAATACTGCCCAATTCGGCCAGCGCGATAGCCAGGAAATCGAGCGCCAGTGCCAGCGGTTGTGCGTGAAAATTACCTCCGGACAGGATATCATCTGTTTCAGGAAATATATTGGGATTATCGGTCACCGAATTCATTTCTGTTGTGACAACCCTCTTCACATAGTCAATGGCATCCCAACTGGCACCGTGCACCTGAGGCACACAGCGAAAAGCATAGGGGTCTTGTATATAAGCTTTTTCCCGATGGCTGAGTTCGCTGTCTTTTAACCAAAATCGGATCGCTTCGGCCACCAATTGTTGGCCAGCATGCGGACGAATGCGGTGCAGGCGCTCGTCAAATGCTGCGCGAAGGCCGTCAAAAGCATCAATGGATAGCGCTGCGCAAAGATTGGCCGATTTAAACAAATGCTGGGCTTTGAGCAGACACCAGCCCCCATAAGCACAGGAAAACTGGGTGCCGTTGAGCAAAGCTAGCCCTTCTTTGGATTTCAAATGCAGCGGAGCCAAGTGCAATTCATTCAGCACCTCTGAAGCGACCCTGCGTTTACCCTGGTAAGCTACCTCTCCCAAGCCAAGCAGCGGCAAGCTCAAGTGCGCCAATGGCGCTAAATCGCCCGATGCACCCAAAGAGCCTTGCTCGTAAACAATAGGCAAAATTCCCAGGTTGAAAAAATCGACCAGCCGCTGCACCAACGCTAGGCATACACCAGAGTATCCGTAGGAAAGGCTTTGTATTTTTAAAAAAAGCATGAGCCGCACGACCTCGTGGGGCACTTCGTCGCCGAGGCCACAAGCGTGCGATTGCACCAAGTTGGATTGTAAAGTTTCAATCTCATCTTTGGAAATGGCAATATGGCACAAAGAACCAAAGCCGGTGTTGATACCATAAAATAAAGCGCCAGAGTCCCTGAGTTTTTCATCCAGATAGCTACGACAGCGCCGGATCGCCTCTTGGCTTTCTTCCGATAGGCGAAGTTGGGTATGGGGCTTTGAAATGCGAGCTATGGCATCCAGATCGATAGATGCGGAACTAATGTCATACAAACTTGTCATCGTTAGGGCTTGAATAAAGCGCAAAGTTAAGTTCGTTGTCGATATTTTTAAAATATATACTGATCTGTCTGATTTTCTGTACCTAAGCCTGTTATAATCTTTGCTTGCACTTCCCATTTTTCAGCATCCCCATTCCCTGAAAAGCACTATCTTTGCCATTATGAAATACCCCATCGGCATACAAGATTTCCGGGAAATCCGCACGGGCGGTTATGTGTATGTGGACAAGACGCCGCATATTCATCGCGTATTGGATAGTGGGAAATACTACTTCCTATCGCGTCCGCGTCGGTTTGGTAAATCGTTGCTGCTGGCCACTATGAACGAGCTGTACTGCGGTGCTAAAGAACTGTTCGAGGGGCTTTGGATCCACGACCAGTGGGATTGGGAAACGAGCCAACGGCCAGTGATTTGGTTGAAGTTTGCTAAAATGGACTACAAGAAGAAGGGGCTTGAAAAGGCATTAGTCGATGAAATGCAGCGTATTGCTAAAGAAAATGGCCTCTACTTGGAAACCGACACGCTCAAAGACAATTTTGGTGAGCTGATTTCAAAAATAGCCGACAACCAAAAAGTCGTCCTTCTTGTGGACGAGTACGACAAGCCGATCATTGATTTTCTAGACGATGTGCCGCAGGCCGAAGCCAACCGCGATGTGCTAAAATCTTTCTACTCCATCTTAAAAGACAGTGATGCCCTGTTGGAAAAAATCTTCATCACGGGGGTGTCAGCGTTCAGTAAGGTGAGTATTTTCTCGGATTTGAACCACTTGACCAACCTGACGATTGACCCTTTGGCCTACACACTGTTGGGCATCACGCAGGCGGAGTTGGAAATGGTATTTGCCGAACAACTGGCGCAGCACGACAAGGAGCAAGTCAAACGCTGGTACAATGGCTACAGTTGGGGCAGTGACGAGCGGGTTTACAATCCTTTTTCGATACTACGCTTCCTAAGCAGCGGGCAATACCAAAATTTCTGGTTTGAGACGGGCACGCCTACCTTCTTGGTCAAGGAAATGAAACGGCAAAAGCTCTACGATATCTCCAATCGGCAGCAGACCTATGGAGACTTGACGAATTTCGATTTTACCCACCTCAATCCCATCACCGTACTCTTTCAAACGGGCTATCTGACGGTGAAAAAATATGAACCTGAAGATTTACTTTATACGTTGGACTATCCTAATAGAGAAGTACAGTTCTCGTTAGAACAGATGCTGATGGCCATTTATATGGAAGACCCGCTGAATGAGTCTATCCCACGGGTAGTCAACATACGAAATGCCCTTCGCACAAAGGATATTAACACAGTGATAAGGGTCATCAACTCGGCCTTCGCAGGCATCCCCTCCGAGCACTGGCAAAAAGAGAATGAACATTTTTACCGCGCACTCATCCACCTCACATTTAGCTTGTTGGGTACGTATATCCATTCAGAGGTAAACACCGCCAACGGCCGCTGCGATGCTGTTGTGGAAACTGCCAACCATGTCTATGCCTTCGAGTTCAAATTGGATCAACCCGCCCAAACGGCATTGAAGCAAATCCACGACAAGGGCTACCTAACGCCCTACGCCGACTCGCCCAAGGAAAAAATAGCTGTAGGGGTAAGCTTTTCGAAAACAAAAAAGGCCGTAGTGGAGTGGTTGGTGGAGGACTTATGAAGCAAAATAACCCGCGATTTTCTTTGTCGTCATTTTCTGAAAAGCCCTATCTTTGCGAGCCTTAACCCACAGGAGACATCCTTTTATCAAATGCCAAACCTTTGGGCTTTTTTAATTGAACCAATCGCTTCAACCGCTTAGGGATCGCCTCCAATGGAAAAACTCTATACCCCCCAATTTTGGCTCCTGTGCATCAGCCATGCCTTATTTGCCGGCAGCTTCAACATGATTATTCCCGAACTGCCAGCTTACCTAAGCAGCATGGGTGGCGAGGAGTACAAAGGTTTTATCATTTCCGTTTTTACTCTAACGGCGGGTTTGTCCAGACCCTTTAGTGGTAAATTAACCGATACTGTCGGGCGAGTACCTGTGATGATATTTGGTACTTTGGTCTGTGTGGTTTGTAGCTTGATTTACCCTTTTGTAGCAAGCGTTGTTGCTTTTCTGGTGCTTCGTTTTTTTCACGGGCTTTCTACCGGATTTAAACCTACCGCTTCCTCTGCCTATGTAGCCGACGTAGTGCCTCTATTGCGCCGTGGGGAAGCTATGGGGGTTTTGGGGGTGAGTATGGGTGTGGGCGCTTCGAGCGCCCCCATTTTAGGTAGTTATGTGGCTCAGGTTTTTACCCTGGATGTGATGTTTTACCTGTCTTCATTTATGGCTTTGCTGTCCATCCTCATTTTACTGGGTTTGAAAGAGACATTGCCAGCACCGCAACGATTTAAGCCCGACTTGTTGAAAATAAGCCGGAACGATGTATTCGAACCGAGGGTATTGCCGCCAGCCATCGTTATTTTGTTGTCCTACACCTGCTACGGCGCTTTATTGACCATCGTACCAGACCAGAGCGATTACCTCGGCATTGCCAATAAGGGTTTGTTTTTTGCTACTTATACCGCCAGTTCCATGCTATCGCGCGTAGTGGCAGGTAAAATATCTGATCGCATCGGGCGTGTGCCGGTGCTCAAATTGGCGTTGGTGCTTTCTACCTTTTCTCTGATAGGCATGGGTTTGTCTTTTAATGCACTGACATTACTCCTGGCTTCTGGTTGTTTGGGTTTTGCTCTCGGTATTACCATACCTGCCGTTTTTGCCTGGGTGATTGATTTGAGTCAAGACCATCAACGAGGGCGAGCCATGGCTACGGCTTATATCGCACTGGAAATCAGTATTGGCACAGGGGCGCTAATCTCGGCCTGGTTGTATGGGAATAATCCTGTAAACTTTCGAATGACTTTCTTCCTTTTTGCGGGAACGCAGGTACTAGCAGGGCTGTATTTGCTCTATTATGGAAAAATGAAATTCAAACAAAAAGACGAATAAAACTATTTTTGCGCCAGCTTTTACCAAATATAAACCATTCCACTTATGAATCATGCTTTGCTACAACAGTACAAAGACAAGAAACCCGAAGTTATTTTTGAATGGCACGACTCCGAGACCGAGGCAGAAGGCTGGGTCGTCATCAATTCGCTGCGCAACGGCGCTGCTGGTGGAGGTACCCGCATGCGCAAGGGGCTGACCAAAGAAGAAGTCACTTCCCTCGCCAAAGTGATGGAAATCAAATTTTCTGTCTGTGGCCCCGACATTGGCGGTGCTAAGTCGGGCATCAACTTCGATCCCAACGATCCCAGAAGAAAAGACGTGTTGCAACGCTGGTACCGCGCTGTGTACCCACTGTTGAAGAACTACTACGGCACGGGTGGCGACCTGAATATTGACGAAATAAAAGATGTCATACCGCTTACGGAAACCTTGGGTTTGTGGCATCCGCAGGAAGGCATCGTCAACGGCCACCTACATTCCTCCAGTGGAGAGAAAGTGAAAATCATCGGTCAATTGCGCTATGGCTGCGCCAAAATAGTGGAAGATGTGCGGCTGGTACCCGATGGACACAAATACGCCGTGGCCGATTTGATCACAGGATTTGGGGTTTCGGAATCGGTGCGTCACTTTTATCAAATATTCCGTCAAAAGAGTTTAGAAGGCAAAACGGCCATCATACAAGGCTGGGGCAATGTCGCCTCGGCTGCAGCCAGCTACCTTACCTTACATGGTGTGAAAATCATCGGTATCATTGACCGGGAAGGTGGCATCATCGATGAAAAAGGCATGGGCGTGGAGGAAATCAAACGGCTTTTTGTCGAAAAACAAGGCAATAAACTGGTTGCTGAGCAATTGCTACCTTTTGATGAGGTGCAGGAACGGATTTGGAAATTGGGCGCCCACATTTTTATTCCCGGTGCTGCTTCCAAACTGGTGTCCAGAAGTCAGGTGGATCAAATGCTGGCAAGTGGCCTAGAGGTGATTTCCTGTGGAGCAAATGTGCCATTTGAAGACGATGGCGTATTTTTTGGCCCAACCGCAGCTTATGTTGATCAGCAGATTAGCTTGATTCCCGATTTTATTGCCAACTGCGGCATGGCGCGTGTTTTCGCCTATTTCATGCAGGCAGAAGCGCAAATGACTGATGAAGCGATCTTTGCCGATGTATCAAAAACCATTTATGATGGGCTACTAGCCATTTATCGGGAAAATCCTCAGCCAATAAATATAGCTACATCGGCCTTGGAGATGGCGCTGAATAAATTGATGAAACGTCATTGATTGCCCAGTATTAATACAAAAGAATAGGCGTAAGCAACTGAAATACAGCTTTAATTGCTGATTTTTTTGGATAAGTAAAAAAAATCAAAGTAACTTTGTAACAGTTTTACGTTTTTTCAGTATAATTGGAAAAAGCCATACACTTGAAAACGGCTTTAACACAGCTATTTACAACCGATTTGAGTCAATGCAAACTGTTTTCTGAGAATATTCTCCGGTTTTAACCGGGGGCTTCAGGAGGTTTGGTAGTAACTTTGACTGCCAAACCTCCTTTGTTAAATAAAACTTGATTTAAGGACATTACAAAAATTAATCCCTATGACTATGTTTAAGAAAACGACACTTCTTTTTGCAGCCGTGCTGCTTTTTGTTGGGCTAAGTTCGAGTCTGATGGCCCAGAAAAATGAAAACTACGCCTCTCCTAAGGACATGTTCGAACTAGGGCTTCATGGTGGTTACCTATTTGTAGCCGGCGATATTTCCCAACAGCCTGGTTTTGGCGGGGGCATCAGCCTGAGAAAAGCAATGGATTATATCTTTTCCATTCGCTTGGATGGCCAGTATGGCCTGATGAAAGGCGAAAGCGGAACAGGCCAGTTTTACCGCGGATTTGAAACGACTTATATGTCGGGTACCATCTTTGGCGTGATGTCATTGAATACGCTCCGTTGGGATCGTCCCGTGAAAAAATCCAACCTGTACTTCATGATAGGCGTCGGGGGGAATTTTTTCGAGACCGATTATATGTCTGGCGCAGATCGCTTTTCTCAAACTAGAGAAGGAACGCTTTCTCCTCATGTTACGGGCGGCGCAGGCCTTGCCTTTCGCATTGGGCCTCGTATGAACATTGGCATTGAACATCAGGCGAGTTCCATTTTCGGCAGCCGGACTGACTTGATTGATGGCTTCGATACCTTTGGCCCAGTTCAGGATAGAAATACCATTTTCCGCGATATCATCAATTATACGTGTATAAAATTCAATTTCAACATCGGCAATTCCAGCACACAAGCGGAGCCGCTTTACTGGTTGAATCCATTGGATGTTGTTTTGGATGATTTGTCAGAAATAAAAGAAAAGCAGGCGCTTTCCCTGGAAGACAGCGATGATGATGGGGTAATTGATGCCATCGACCAGGAACCCAACACACCGCCTGATGCGCCAGTAGATACCAAAGGCCGCACTTTGGATAGCGACCGCGACGGTGTAGCCGATTACAAAGATCGTGAGCCTTATTTCCCGCCTCGTCCAGGGGAGCGTGTCAATGAAGAAGGTGTGGTGATCAACCCGACTAATCCCCAGGGAGGTGTATCAGAAGATCGCGTTCGCGAAATCATCGCGGAAGAGCTGCAAAACTATCAGTTGCGCGACCAATCAACGGCTGGCGGAAGCACCGCTGTTATGGCTGAATGGTTCTTGCCGATGATCCACTTTGGTACCGACGGAGCAAACATCAAATACTCGGATTATGGTACCCTATCCAGCATAGCGCGTATGCTCAAAGGAAATGCAAACTTGCGCCTGGTCGTTACTGGTTTTGCGGATTCCAGCGCTCCTGAGTCTTACAACGAAGATCTTTCCTACAAGCGGGCCCAAGCCGTAGTCGATCACCTGGTGAACAACCATGGTATCGGAAGAGGCCGACTGGTATTGCAATACAAAGGAGAGAGCGAATTATTAGTGCCCAATGGCAGCAGCTACATGAACCGCCGGGTAGAATTCCGCGTAGCACAGCCGAATGATGTGGAAATGGATCCACCTAGTGGGGCGAATAATAGTGGTAGTGGCTATTAAATAAGCCATAAGGTAATAGAGGAGGGCGTTAGTTTCTAAAAGCGTCACTCTAGGGTTTATCTGCTAAGACAAAAGGCTGGAACACAAAGTTTCAGCCTTTTGTCTTTTATATTTCATTTGTACAATATCCAACAATAAGGCATGCCTGA
This sequence comes from uncultured Saprospirales bacterium, assembly GCA_937864265.1. Taxonomy (GTDB): domain Bacteria; phylum Bacteroidota; class Bacteroidia; order Chitinophagales; family Saprospiraceae; genus CALMIR01. Next base: position 82,744 of record CALMIR010000143.1, read on the forward strand.
ATTTTATGAGAAGAGATGATTTTGTACCTTTGAAAAAAAAAATAATAATCATGCGACTTAAAAACAGCTTATTCTTTTTGTTGATGTGGTGCACGATAGCATCCTATGCACAAGTTGACCTCATCAATAAAGTAAAGGACAATACCAGTGAAAATGCCAAGGAAGGCTTCCAATGGGAAACCATCATTGATGTGGAACGCACTTCCGTGAAAAATCAGGGTGCGTCCGGGACTTGCTGGAGCTACAGCTCCAATTCATTTCTGGAATCAGAAATGATACGTATGGGCAAAACGCCCGTTGATCTGGCCGAAATGTTTACCGTAAGGAATACCTATTTGGAAAAAGCCGATCGCTATGTGCGGATGCATGGCAACTTGAATTTTGGGCAAGGCGGTGCGCTACCGGATGTCGTTGACATGTACAAAAAATACGGTGCGATGCCTCAAGAGGTTTACGAAGGATTGAGCTACGGTTTTGATGTCAATAACCACGGCGAATTAGATGCAGTACTTAAAGGCATGTTGGATGCTGTGGTCGCTAATCACGGTAACAAGCTTTCCACGGTATGGAAAACAGCTTATGCCAAAGTATTGGATGTTTATTTGGGCGAAGCACCTGAAACGTTCACTTATATGGGCAAAAATTACACCCCTAAATCATTTGCCAAAGAAATAGTGGGGGTTAATGCCGACGATTATATTCAAATTACATCCTGGACGCATCATGAAGCCTACGAGCCTTGCACCATACTGGTGCCCGACAACTGGTCGAACGGCATTTCTTATAATGTTGCAATGGAAGATATGATCACCATCATTGATAACGCGCTCAAAAACGGGTATTCCGTTTCCTGGGCGGCAGATGTCAGTGAAAAATATTTTTCCTGGAAAAATGGCATTGCTTATGTCCCGGAAAAACCTTTCAACAGCATGACAGAAGAGGAAAAAGCCAGTATGTTCAAAGGGCCAAAGCCAGAAATGACCATTACGGCAGAAGCCCGTCAGGAAGCCTATGATAACTTCACCACTACGGATGACCACGGCATGCAAATTGTCGGTATTTCAAAAGATCAAAACGGAACAGAATGGTACTTGGTAAAAAACTCCTGGGGCACTAAAAACGATTATGAAGGTTATTTGTACGTCAGCAAAAACTATGTTCGTTACAAAACGCTTTCTTTCCTGTTGCACAAGGATGCGGTGCCCGCTGGCATTCGCAAAAAGATAAACGTTTAAGTAACGCAGCAAAATTAACTTCCCGATTCTGTCCTAAACGGTTCATTTTAAGTATGTTCGCTAGGGTAAGGACTTTGATAAATTGGGAAGTAATTTTTTGCACACTAGTAAAGATAAAAAATGCCGCTTCTGAACCTAATCAGGGCGGCATTATTATAGGTTTTAGGTGGATGTGAAGGGAGTATGGCTGAACATGGAATGACCATATCCTCAATTGGTAAAAAAAGGGAAATACAGAGCAATTAGCTTTACAGCAGTAGTCAATAGAATCTCAGGGTAATTGAATAGGGGATGGCTATTTAAAGAACAAAGTGATAGAAATACAATCTTAGGGTTAGTAGATTGTATAAGAGCAATTGTGTTTATTGTTGTTCGGGTAAGTATTTGGCACAAAGAAAGATAATAATTAGGAGAACTAAAAAAAAAATTAAAAAAAAACTAAATTTTTTATCCCGCTGAAAATTAGGAATTTCTGATATTCTGAAAAACATGATTTGGCAACTTGATATTAGCTGTCATATTATTTCGATTTGTGTTTTTCAGTCCAATTTTCTTGAAAAGGCATTTCTGTGATTTAAATATAAACTTTCATCTTATGCTTTGAAAATCAACTGAATATCCTATATCTTTGCAACGTATATTGGCTTAGTGTTGTAAAAACACTAACTCTTGTTTTAAAAAATTCCAAACCATGTTAAAAAAACAGTATTCCAAAACCAAGCCTGTTTGCAAGGTCACTTTCAGCTTACCAATTGATGCTGCAGAAGGCGCACACGAAATCAAAGTACTTGGCGATTTCAACGATTGGAGTTGGGAAAACGGCATTTTGATGACTGCCGGAAAAAAAGACTATCAGGCTATTGCAGAATTGGCTACGGGTCGTAGTTACGAATTCCGTTATTTGATTGATGGCAAAACCTGGGCAAACGATCACGAGGCAGATGCATATGTGCCAAGCCCATTTTTTGGCATCGATAACGCTGTAATCGTACTGGAAGAGGTAGAACTCACTACTACTTCTAAAGCAAAGACTGAAAAGAAAGTTGCTGTTGCGCCTGCAAAGGCCAAAGCAGCCAAGATCACTTCTGAAAAAGACGACTTGAAAAAAATTGAAGGCGTTGGCCCCAAAATTGAACAGTTGTTGAACGAACAGGGAATTGCCACTTTTGCTGATTTGGCGAAAGCGAAAATTGCTGTTTTGAAAGACATCCTGACAGTTGCTGGCCCTCGCTTCAAAATGCACGATCCTGCTACTTGGACAAAGCAAGCCAAATTGGCTGCTACAGGAAAATGGGATGAACTCGCTACCCTACAAGAAGAACTGAAAGGCGGTCGCGTAAAATAACGACCAACTGATTATAGCCCTATGGATACCAAGGCGCCTCTGAATACTATTCAGGAGCGCCTTTCCTCTTTATAGTATCCCCCGATATCATCGCCTACTGCCCGCTATCCACTTTTCCAGGGGGATTACAAAACAACATTACCTGCATATTTCATTTCTGCTTGACTATCTTTGAGCGCTCAACTTTGTATATGGAATTAGAGTGGTACCATTTTGCAATCGCCATACTAGGGAGCACATTTGCCGGGGGCATCAATACACTTGCGGGTAATGGCTCAATCATTACTTTAAGCATCTTGACCGAATTGTTGGGCTTGCCTGGTAATATGGCCAATGGCACCAACCGGATTGGGGTATTTACACAAAGCACGGCAGGTGCTTGGGTCTTTTATAGAAATGGCCGTCTCGATTTCAGCAAAAGTCGCTATTATATCTTGTTGACCATTTTGGGGTCTATAGCTGGAGTGATTGTTGCCACACAAATCAGCAACGAAGCTTTCAGAAATGTATTTCGCTTTTTGATGATCGTCATGTTGGTCGTCATTTTGGTAAATCCCAAGCGTTGGATCAAACCAACGGAAAATACGACACCACAAAATTGGTGGATTTTGACGCCTGTTTACCTTGCCTTGGGCTTTTATGGCGGGTTTATTCAAATGGGCATGGGCGTTGTTTTTCTGGCAGTTATGGTACTATACTCTAAATACAAATTGCTGGAAGCCAATGCAGTAAAAGCTTTTGTGATAGCTATTTATACCTTTATCGTGATCCTTATATTCCATTGGCAGGGCTTGATTGACTGGAAAATCGGGTTGCTAATGGCTGTTGGGCAAACTGCGGGAGGCTACTTGATGGCGCGTATCGCCTCAATATCGGAAAAGGCCAACATCTGGGCGCATCGATTATTGGTCGTTACAGTTTTATTGGCCATTTTCAAATTGTTTAACCTGCACACACTTTTCCTATGATCAATCTGAAAGAACTCCTTTCTGTAACACTGGTCTTATTTTCGGTCATTGATATCATTGGTTCAACACCCATTATCATTGATTTGAAGAAAAAAGGGATAAAAATCGAGGCAGGCAAAGCGGCCTTGGCCTCGCTTGTCATCATGTCTATCTTTTTGTATGCCGGCCAGGCTTTGCTGGGATTATTTGGTGTGGACGTAGAATCTTTTGCCGTAGCGGGCGCCATCATCTTGTTTTTGATGGGTATAGAAATGGTATTGGGCATCCACATTTTTCACGACCAGAGTGAAGTACAGACTGGAACGATTGTACCGGTCGCTTTCCCCTTAATTGCAGGAGCAGGTACAATGACGACGATTATCGCACTAAAAGCCAACTACGCTACCTTGAATATTCAATTAGGCATTTTGCTCAATATTTTTTTTGTGTTCTTAGTCTTGCGTTCTTCCAATTGGATCAGCGAGAAATTGGGCGATGGCGGTGCCGCTGTTTTGCGCAAGGTTTTTGGCATTATTCTATTGGCTATAGCCATTAAATTGTTCCGAGAGAATTTTCATTTGGTGGTAGAAAATCCAAACAAAGCCGGCTAGTTTATGGAAATATTGGAAAAAACGCTGGACGATTACTGCAGCGCTTTTAGTGGCCTGCCCTCCGAACAGCTATATCACTTGGAAAGGGAAACCCACCTGAAAACGCTGGCTCCGCAAATGATGTCGGGCGCTTTGCAAGGGCAATTTCTGTACCTAATGTGCCAAATAATACAAGCTAGATCGGTATTGGAAATTGGTACTTTTACCGGATACGCAGCGATATGCCTGGCGAAAGGTATGCCCGCTGATGGCATTTTGCACACCATCGAAGCCAACAAAGAGCTCGGCTGGTTGATCCGGAAATACCTGAAATTAGCCCAGGTGGAGGAAAAAGTACAATTGCATTTGGGCGATGCATTCCAGATCATTCCAAAGCTTACAGGGCCTTTCGATCTCGTTTTTTTGGATGCTGGCAAACGGGACTATGGGCGCTTCTACGATTTGATTTTTGACCGGGTTCGGCCTGGCGGCTTGATACTGGCGGATAATGTATTGTGGAGCGGTAAAGTCATCACCCCGGAGCGCTGGAAAGACGCTGATACGCGCATTTTACATGCGTTCAATCAAAAAATAAAAGCTGATACAAGGGTAGAGCCGCTGATTTTACCCCTGCGGGATGGCTTGATGTTGGTGCGAAAAAAATAAAGTTCTTTGACAAAAGGTGTGATTAAAGCAAAAGACTTCCTTAAAGTCGCCCTGCTTTCCGCCAAGTCTTTTCCCACACCATTTGTCAAAGAAGGAAAAATAAACACCCAAATGCAAATAGTCCGGGATAAAAAGCTGTTTCAGGAATTTTGCGCCGCCGAAGCGCAGCTTCCTATTTTCGTCCAACCCTGGTACCTCGATGCGGTGTGTGAGGGTGGAGAATGGCAGGCTATCCTGGTTGTAGAGGAAGGCCGACCCATTGCAGCGCTGCCGTTTTTTATGAAAAAAAAAGGTTTTTTGCGCTACATCACCATGCCTCATTTTGTTAAATATATGGGGCCTTACCTTAACGCAGCTTACCAAACGGAGAAAAATAGCCAACATTATTACCAGGAATTGATCAAACACTTGCCCCAAGTGCTTTCCTTCAAACAAAACTTCCACCCCGATTGCACCAATTGGCTGCCCTTTTACTGGCAAGGGTTCCAACAAACCACGCGCTACACCCATCGCATAGATTTAACGGCGGGTTTGGACGCCGTTTACAGCAACATCAATCGCAACATGCGGCGAAACATCTCGAAGGCGGAAAAAACCGTCAAGCTGGAAAAAAACAACGACCCTGATCTGTTTTTCCAAATCAATAGTATGAGCTTTCAGCGTCAGGGCATTGCGCCACCCTACTCCAAATCGCTTTTTTTGAAACACGACGCAGCCTTGGCGGATCATCAGGCCCGACAAATTTTTTTCGCTAAAGACCAAGCCGGACAAATCCATTCAGCCGCCTACCTGATATGGGATAAACAAGCCGCCTATTACCACCTGTCGGGCGACGATCCGGCATTGAGGGAAAGTGGCAGCGGGATTTTTTTAATTTGGGCAGCTATCCAATACGCTGTTGAGGAGCTTCGCGTGTCGCTATTTGATTTTGAAGGCAGTATGTTGCCCAAAATTGCTGCTATCCGTCAACAGTTCGGCGCCTATCAGCAACCCTATTTCGGGATATGGAAATACAACGCTACATGGCTGCGCTGGCTGGAGGCGCTGAAGGGCTGAAAAACCGATATCAGACAAAAAAACGCTAAAAAAAGTATATTTTTGCAAAATGAGAATCGCCAATCCATTATACGACACTGCTTTCAAGTACCTGATGTCGAACGATCGTTTGGCTAGGAAAGTATTGTCTGTTATTCTGGATAAAGAAGTTTTATCCATAGAGCTTTCACAGCAGGAGCTTGTTAAAGAAGATCAGGAGCGGCAGTTTACCATGTATCGCCTCGACTTCAAAGCTCGAATTTGTGATGCAAGCGGGAGGGAAGAGACGGTTCTCATCGAACTTCAGAAATCCAAACTTCCTACCAACGAACTCCGATTCAGAACCTACCTAGGGCATGCTTACTTGCAAAAAAAGCAGGAAAAAGGGCCAGACAATCAGGAACGTGAACTGGCTTGGCCCATCATTTCCATTTATATCATGGGTTATAACTTGCCCGATATACCGGTAATGGCTGTCAAAGTTGATCGCTGTATTATGGATATTTCGAGACGGGAAGAATTGAAGATTCAAAGCGATTTCATAGACTTACTCACCCATGTGTGCTATATTTTACAAGTACGTCGCTTACCCCAAGAACGTCGCACCCGCATCGAAAAATTTATGACTCTTTTCAATCAAGCCTGGATAAAGGAAGAAAATTACATCCTTGACCTGGAAGAAGTACCAGAAGAATTTAAGGACATCGCGGAATATATGCAAAGTCCGCTTCAGGATGAAACCTTTAGGAACTCGTTGAGATTGGAAGAAGAGGTAGAAATGATTTTTGCAAATCAGGAAGCGCGAATCAAATACCTGGAACAGTTAACGGAAAAAGAGCGCAAGGAAAAAGAGAAAGAACGCCGACAAAAAGAGAAAGAACGCCGACAAAAAGAATTGGCCGAAGCACAAGCTATGGAAGAGCGCTTACAAAAAGAAAAAGCACAAGAAGACTTCCTAAAAATGCTACAATTGCTTCTAAATTCAGGTGAAAGCTTAGAAGAAATTGCCAATTTAACGGGGCGTACGCTAGAAGAATTGCGTGCAATGCTTGGATAGGTCATCCTTCAAAACAAGCTCACATAACCAAAATGCACCTTTGGCGAACTGAAATCAATCGGATTGTCCAACTGCTTGCCATAAGCCAGGCTTACACCAAAAAGCCCGGCCTTGGTTTCAAACGTAATGCCCGCACCAAAGCCCAAAGGGCGATCCGTTTTGTTTTTAATATTGGTTTCATCCTCCAAATAGGCAAAATCTCCAAACGTGTAGAGGTAAGAGTTGGAGCTGATGAGCAATCGGTATTCTAAAGTGGCCACAACAAATTGGGTCGCAAAAATAGATTCTTCGTCAAAACCGCGCAGTAATTTATTGCCGCCTATGCGATATTGTTCATTTTGATAAATGGAGTTTTCCGAAAGGAGCATCCCTGTACGAGCGCCTATTTTCAAGGTACTGCTGGAAAAAAGGGGAAAATACCGCGCCAACTCCGCCTGAATCTGGTATTGAAAACTTCTGGCTTGTAGGGTATCGTACAATGATTCGTAACCTAGCTCAACAATCCGGTTATTGCGTTCAATGCGTTTGATACCGGCAGTGCCATTGAGCAATACCGACCAGCCTTTGCGCGGATTGACCCGGTAGTCGAGCCTTTGGAACGCATACTCCAAACCAAAACCCCTGTAAAGGATATCCAGATTGTCAGGCAAGCGATTTTGCTGCATCAAAAGTGCTTCATTAACGGTTAAGAGGGTTGAGTTTCGAGTATTCCAAAAGGCTTTGAGGTAATTGCCCGCTTCCAGCAAATATTGCAGGCCTATGTCGTATTGCAGATCAATGAAGCTGGTATCTCGCTTATACAAGCCAAAATGCAAGTCGCTGCCAAAGGGCAGCCCAAGTATATAGGGGTACTGGAAATCGGCCTCCAATTCCTGTGTCTCAGGGCGCAACTGCTCAAAAGAAACATAAATGCGCTCTCCCCAGCCAAATTGATTTTGCAGCTCTCCATCAAAAGTACCCGTGATGAGCAGCCGCCTTTCACCTTCCTGCGCAATGCTGCTACTCCTCGGCAATACCCCGATGATAAAATCAAAACGGCTGGCTTTCTTTTTATTCAGCAGCAATCGGATGCTGGCTTGGTCGCCAACAAATTGAACCAAAGGATCCTGCGCCAAGGCCACGAAAGGCAGTTCCCGCAAGCGATTGCGAATGCGCAATACCTGCCCCTGGTTATAAACATCGCCCGGCGCTATGCCCAGGTATCGTCGCAGGTAGCCGTCGCTGACCCGGCTGTCGCCTTCTGTTTGGATGGATTTGACCCAAATGAGTGGCCCTTTAATGAAATTCAGCTGAGCTTTTACCTGCCCTTCCGCCACCTGGATGGAACTCAATTTTGCTTCCGCAAATGGGAATCCATGGTTTTCTGCATAGCTGACCAGTTGTGTTTGCAAACGCTGCCAGCGCGCCCAATCGAAGGATTCGTTTTCAAACCAGCGCTTTTTAAAGCCCGTTTCATCCAAAAAAAGGGCAACACTAGAGTCTGTTTTTAACGCTACCCACTCATACACCGGCCCTGTATGTAGAAAAACATGCCACTGTGCTTCCTTTTGGAAAAAGCTATCCACAGATGCTTCCAGAAAAAAGTCATTCCTCAACTTGGACAAACCTGCCGATAACAACGCCACAACCTCCGTCGAGTCTGTTATCCGGGCTGCTGCCCGGAAATACGAATCGGTAGAAAAATCCGTTGGAGCACCGGGAGCAACATGCCAAACCAACTGGGCATAGCCACCAAAATAAAAGCAAATCAGCCCTGCGGCAATGAGGTATTTAAACATTTGTTAAAATTAAAGAATCTTGGCTAAAAGCATTTACCTTTATACTAGCGGGTTAAAATAGCTCGTTTACGAGAGAAGACTACAGCGGTTCGTGCCCGTCTTGCTGTTCATACTAAACCACCTATTTTTAAAAACGACGGATTTATGAAGAGATTTTTCCAGATTGCCCTTGTTGCCGTAATCCTGGCAACGACATTCGCTGCCCTTCCCCCAGATAACAAGTATTTTGAAATTGCCAAAAACATCGAAATTTTCACCAATTTATACAAAGAAGTCAACGCTTTGTATGTGGATGAAGTAGATCCCGGCCACCTGATGCGCGTTGGTATTGACGCGATGGTAGGATCCTTGGACCCTTTTACCAACTACATTTCTGAATCTGAAATCGAGGGGTATCGCTTTCAGACAGAGGGAAAATACAACGGCATAGGCGCCATTAGCAAGAAAATTGGCGATTACGTGACCATTACCGAGCTGTATGAAGGGCAGGCTGCCGATAAAAGCGGTATCCGACCGGGCGATCAAATCATCGCCGTGGATGGCAAGGACGCCAAGGGCAAAACTCCGGATGAAGTCAATGAAATTCTGCGCGGAGCACCCGATTCAGACTTGAAGCTAACCATACGCCGCCCTGGGGAAAAAAGCGATTTTGATGTCAACCTGGTGCGCGGAGAAGTGGAAGTGCCCAATGTGCCATACTACGGCATGCTCAATGACGATATAGGCTATATTGCCTTAACGACCTTTACCCGCGATGCGGGCAGGAATGTAGCAGATGCCCTGCGCGCGCTAAAGAAAGACCATCCCGACCTGAAAGGTGTGGTGTTTGACTTGCGCTGGAACGGGGGCGGCCTTTTAAACGAAGCGGTCAATGTTTCCAACGTATTCATTCCCAAGGGGGAGTTAGTGGTAACCACTAAAGGCAAAGTCCAAGAATGGGATCGCAGCTTCAGCACCTTGAGCGGCGCTGTGGATGAAGAAGTTCCGGTCGTCGTACTGATCAACAAGCGCTCTGCCTCTGCCTCCGAAATCGTAAGTGGGGTGCTACAAGACTACGATCGCGGGATATTGCTGGGACAGCGATCGTATGGCAAAGGTTTGGTGCAAAACACCAGAGATATAGGCTATAATGCCAAATTGAAGCTGACCACAGCGAAGTATTACATCCCCAGCGGGCGCTGCATCCAAAGCGTTGAATACCACGATGGCGAACCCATTGACATTGCCGATGATCGCCGCACGCCTTTTAAAACCCGCAATGGTCGATTGGTATTGGATGGCGGCGGCGTTAAGCCCGATATTGAAGTGGCAGAAATCACCGATATTCCGATCATCAAAAGTTTACTGGATAAAGACATCATCTTCAATTATGTCACCCAGTTTTGCTTAAAGCACGACAGCATTGATGCGGTAAAGGATTTCCGATTCACCCAATTTGATGAATTTGTCAATTATGTGGAAAAAAGCGACTTCCATTTTGAAACAGAAAGTGAAAAAATGTTGAAATCGCTGGAAGCCCAAAGCACAGAAGAAGGCTATGAGCTAAAAACGCAGATCGCAGCGATGCAAAAGCTCATCGAGCAAGACAAAAAGCAAACTTTACAGGAATACAAGAAGCCCATCATCAGCCTGATTGAGAAAGAAATAGCAAGCCGCTATTATTACCAGACGGGTAAAATTCAGATGGGCTTGCGCAACGACGACGAAGTAGTCAAAGCCATTGAAATACTGGGAGACAAAGCTGCTTACCAAGCCGTGCTGAAAGGCAAAGGCTAGGAAAATGGCAGCTAACTAGACCTTGGATATTCACTTGTAATTCGATGAGTATCAAAAAGTTGTGAAAATTTTAATTTTCACATAACGCTTTGATAGCCAGTTAGTCAAGTCATTTTACTTCCAAAGGCTAGTAAAAGAAAAAAGCTCATGGCCTAGAAATAAAAGCCATGAGCTTTTTTTATTCCGCTATCGCTAAAAGTTTATCTACGGGATAACTATCTGATAGTAAAGCCGGATTATGGGGCAAATACATCATGAAAATACTGCCTTTACCTGGCGTACTTTTTACCCGTATTCTTCCGCCAAGGGCCTCTTCGACCAACCATTTACAGACAGCTAGTCCTATCCCCGACCCCGGGTAAGCTTCTCTGGAATGCAGCCTTTTAAACATCACAAATATCTGTTCGTAGTATTGAGCCTCTATGCCAATTCCATTGTCTTCGACACAAATGAGCTGATAGTGATCGTGGTGCTCCACACTTATGGTTATGATAGGCAGGGCAGAAGCATTGAATTTTAAACCATTTTCAATCAGGTTGTTGAGTACCCATTGCAGATGCGGGCGACTACAAACCAATTGTTCATCATTCAACAACAGTATCTTGGCTTTTCCGTTTTGCAACAAAGGCGCTAAATGGTTTTTAGCCTCTTCTACCAACGCTCGGATATCGACCGATTCAGGCTTCAGGTGTGTATCTTTGATGACCGAAAAAGAAAGGATATCTTCTATCAAATCATTCATTTGGTTGGCGTTTTGGGTGATGTATTGGAGGTATTCCTGAGCATTGCTATCCCATTCTGTCGCCCAATACCGTTTGATAAGCCCAACAAAGCTATTGATGTTGCGGATAGGCTCTTTCAAATCATGGGATACGATATAGGCAAAGCGTTCCAGCATTTCGTTGGCCTTGCGCAATTGCTCCACCGATTTTTCCAGACTTTCTGTGCGCTTTTTGACCTCCACACTCAACTGCTCATTGATGCGCTTGCGCTGACGCAAAGAGGAAACCAGGGAAAAAATAAACAAGCCCAATAGCATCACGATAATGAAGTTGAGCAGAATGACAATATTGCGCTGCTTTAGCTTTGCCCTATCGCTTTCGCGTTGTTTTTGGAGCAATTCATTATCCAGTCGGCTCTTGACCAGCGCAGCACTTTGCTCCAGCTTCTGTACCGCTTCAATATTGTGTCGGCGCAATAAGCTATCCCCAATTATTTTGAATTGCCGATGAGCCTGATAGGCCGCCTGGTAGTCGCCCATGTTTTCATAAATCTGAGCTAATCCTTCATAAAACTCGAATTGTTTCTCATAACGGCCTGTGGTGTCCAATATGGCCAAACCGAGTTTTCCTGCTTCTAATGCAGCGGACCAATTCTTTTCTTCCATGGCCGTATGCATTTGATTGCAATAGCAAGTTTCCAACCCATAGGCATAATCGATGGATTGGGCTAAAGCAATGCCTTCTTGGAGGTAGACCTTTGCCTGCGTAAAACTTCCCATTTTAGCATAAAACTCCCCCAGCGCACAAAGGGATATAATCAGATTGGTATTGCGGCCTAGTTTCCTTTTTAGGGCGATGGATTCCAGGTATTTGTTCAGCGCTTCTTGATGCTTCCCTTGGTAGGCGTACAATTGGGCGATATTATTAGCAACAATGCTTTGCATCAGCTCCCAGCCATCCGCTTTGGCCAGTTGATACGCCTCCTCATAACTTTCCAAGGCTTTATTGATTTCCTTCCGGTCTCCTTGTATGCTGGCTATTTGGTTGAGAAAACTGGCAGCGTGGCGTTTGTTTTTCGATTGGCGCGCAATCGTTAGCCCTGTATAGTAATAACTCAAGGCTTCATCCATTTCGCCAGAGCGTTCTGCGCAAATACCCTTGAGTTGGTACAATCCGGTTATTAAGCTGCTATCGCGGATGGTTTTTGCGAAAAACAAACCGCTGTCGGCAACGGAAATGATTTTATCCATTTCCAAACCGGCATCCAGCATGATATAAGCATGGTCTTTATAGTATTTTGGCAACAAAGGCAAATGATGCTCGCGGGCTAGAGCCAGTGCTTGCTCGCTAAAAGCCAGCGCTTCTTTTAATTCGACTTGGCGAAATTGTTGGCTGATCGCATTGAGGATATCCGCCCTGCCAGGGTTGCCCAAGGTATCCGAATGCAATAAGGTTTTCAGGCTATCAATGATAGGACTCGATTGGCTGGATACCTTTAAGGGCAGACTTGCGATAAGGGAGGAAAGGCAAATGAGGGCTGGTAAAAGACGTTTTACCATAGTTGTACATATTTTGTTAATGGACGTCAAAAGCAGCTTGTATAGCCGGCAAAAAAGGGGGGAGGGAAATTCAAGTTATTATCTACGCTTTCAAAGCTTGAAGGTAACATTTTTTATTCAGGTTGCAAAATTTTCCTGCAAGACTAGCCTGTTTATCAACAACATAATGACTGTTTTGCCGTTTTTTATGGCGAAATCTATTAACCGGACATTAGACTAGACCTTAGATTTTAGAGAACCCAGCAATCTAGCCTTGTCTAAGGTCTAACTATTAAAACAACACCATGATTCAAACAATTGTTAAAAGCCTCTTGCTAGTGATAGGTTGTTTGGCAGGCTCTGCGACATTAGCTGCTCAAACATCACCTGTAGGCTTATGGAAAACCATTGACGATAAAACGGGTGAGGCCAAATCACATGTAGAAATTTATGAAAAATCAGGCGTGTTCTACGGCAAAGTGGTCAAACTATTGCGCAAGGACGCTGCCAACCGAGTTTGCGACCTGTGCAGCGGCAGCCGCAAAGATCAACCCATCATGGGCATGATCATCCTGGAAAACCTGAAACCGTACAAAGACTACTGGCGCAAGGGCAATATCATCGACCCCGAATCGGGCAACGAGTACGGCTGCACCATCTGGTTTGAATCGGGAAAACCCAATGAACTCCAAGTAAAAGGCATCCATTGGACCGGGCTTTACCGCACCCAAACCTGGTATCGGGTACAATAGGCACAGGCGAAAAAAATTTGCCAAAAACAGGCAATATTCCTGATTGATTCCTAGTTCTAATACTTGAATTTCAAAAGGAAAACGTTCATTAATCTGCAAACAATTCTGTATGAAGCAAAATTTTACATCAAACCACCTTATTCAATTTCTGTACAAAGAAACCACTGTATCAGAGCGCTTGGCTATTGAAGAAGCCCTGCACGATGATATCCTGCTTCGGCAGCAGTACCGGGCTTTGAAGGAAGCTTTCCAACAACTGCCCAAAGTAACTTTTCGACCAGCCACAGGCGTGATACAGGACATTCTGAAGTACAGTGAGCGCACAGCTTTGGAAAGGCACGCCTAAGCCCTTGATTCGGCAAATGGCATGACCTAAAAAGGCGCTACTGAAAAGCCCTTAGTCATTTTTTGGCTAAGGGCTTTTGATTTTTGCTTATTTTGTGGAAAAATTGCTTTTTTTTTGCTGTATTCAAACAAAATTTTTATGTTTGCAATACATAAAACAACAAGTTGAATAAAACAAACCTTATCCAAAATGTCAGAGTTAAACCACAAGGATAAAGAAGCCAAATTAAAAGCCCTTCAATCCACCGTTGACCGCCTCGAAAAATCCTACGGCAAAGGCATCATCATGCGCTTAGGCGACAAAACAGCCATGGATGTCGAAGCCATCCCCACCGGCTCCCTCGGGCTGGATGTTGCACTGGGTGTAAATGGCTTTCCCAAAGGCCGCGTAATCGAAATTTACGGCCCGGAATCGTCTGGTAAAACAACCCTTGCCATCCACGCCATTGCTGAAAGCCAAAAGCAAGGAGGCATCGCCGCATTTATCGACGCGGAGCACGCTTTCGACCGCACCTATGCCAGTGCCTTGGGCGTCGATACCGAGAACCTGCTCATTTCTCAGCCCGATAACGGGGAGCAAGCCCTGGAAATCGCCGAAAACCTGATCCGTTCCGGCGCTATCGACATCATCGTCATCGACTCTGTGGCCGCCCTGGTACCCCGCAGTGAAATTGAAGGCGAAATGGGCGATTCCAAAATGGGACTTCAGGCGCGATTGATGTCGCAGGCCATGCGCAAGCTGACCGCCACCATAGGCCGCACCGGCTGTTGCTGCATCTTCATCAACCAGTTGCGCGAAAAAATCGGCGTGATGTTTGGCAACCCGGAAACGACTACCGGAGGAAACGCCTTGAAATTCTATGCCTCCATGCGCTTGGACATCCGCAAAACGGGCAGCGCCCTCAAAGACAAAGAAGGCAACGTCGTCGGCAACCAGGTGAAAGTAAAAGTGGTGAAAAACAAACTGGCACCGCCTTTCCGCCAAGCCAATTTCGACATCATGTACGGTGAAGGCATTTCCAAAACCGGCGAAATCGTTGACCTCGGCTCTGATATGGACATCATCCAAAAAAGCGGCGCCTGGTACAGCTACGAAGGCGCTAAAATCGCCCAAGGGCGCGATGCAGCCAAGCAATTCCTCGGCGATAACCCCGAATTGGCGCGCGAAATCGAACTAAAAATCAAGGAAAAGTTACTGGGCAATACGGTTAGGGTAAAAGCCGTAGAAGAAGAGGCTGGGGAAGAGTAAGAGTATAGTTATCGGACAACTCGAAGTTCTCCGATAACTACTAAATCAAAAGCCGTACTTTTGCAGGCTGAAAAGAACGCATCCGTTCGAATAGCAAAAAGTATATGTTTCCAGAATACGATGTAATAGTAGTGGGGGCTGGCCATGCCGGTTGTGAAGCAGCGGTGGCGGCAGCCAATATGGGGTCGAAAGTGCTGTTGGCGACGATGAACATGACGACCATCGCCCAGATGTCGTGCAACCCGGCCATGGGTGGCGTGGCGAAAGGGCAGATTGTGCGGGAAATAGACGCTTTGGGCGGCTATTCTGGTATCGTGACCGACCATACTATGGTACAATTCCGCATGCTGAACCTATCCAAAGGCCCGGCTATGTGGAGTCCGCGGGCACAAAGCGATCGACTGTTGTTTGCCCAAAAATGGCGACAAATGCTGGAAGCCCATTCCAATATTGACTTTTGGCAAGAAATGGTGAGCGGCTTGTTGGTCAAAGATGGCCGCGTGCGGGGCGTGCGTACAGGTATTGGCCTGGAAATTCCGGCCAAGGCCGTAGTGCTGACCAACGGTACCTTCCTCAATGGCGTCATCCATATTGGAGAAAAACAGTTCGGCGGCGGTCGGGCTGGGGAGAAGGCTGCCACAGGCATCACGGAGCAACTGGTGGAGCTGGGTTTTGAAGCAGGGCGCATGAAAACGGGTACACCGCCGCGCATCGACGGACGTTCGCTCAACTGGGAAGTGATGGAGGTACAACCCGGCGATGACCCGGCGGGCAAGTTTTCCTATACCGATACCCCGCCTTTGAAAAAGCAATTGCCCTGCCACATTACCTATACCAACAGCGCCGTGCACGACTTGCTCCGAACTGGCTTCGACCGCTCGCCCATGTTCAACGGGCGTATCCGGGGGCTGGGGCCGCGCTATTGCCCGTCCATTGAGGACAAAATAGACCGCTTTGCCGACAAGGATCGACACCAATTGTTTGTAGAACCAGAAGGCTGGGACACTTGCGAGATTTATGTCAATGGCTTTTCCTCTTCCTTGCCAGAAGATGTACAGTACAAAGCCTTGCGCAAGGTGCCGGGTTTTGAAAACATGAAGATGTTCCGCCCCGGCTATGCCATTGAGTACGATTTTTTCCCGCCGACCCAATTGACTGCTTCGTTGGAGACCAGGCTGGTAAAAAACTTGTTCTTTGCCGGACAGATCAACGGTACTACGGGCTATGAAGAAGCGGCTAGTCAGGGCTTGATGGCCGGTATCAATGCCCATTTGGCCATTAACGAAGCAGCGCCTTTTATTCTAAAACGCTCGGAAGCCTACATCGGCGTTTTGATCGACGACCTCATCAACAAAGGCACCAAAGAGCCTTATCGCATGTTTACGTCTCGGGCGGAGTACCGCATCTTATTGCGGCAGGACAACGCGGATTTGCGCCTGACGCCACTGGTACATCGCCTGGGTATGCAGCGATTGGAAGAAAGGATGCAAAGGGTGGAGGAAAAACAGGCCGCTGCCGTTGCCATAGAAAAACTATTCCGACAGTACAGCGTGGAGCCGGAGCAACTCAACCTGTTCCTGGAGCAAAGCGAATCGGCTCCCATTCGACAGAAACTAAAACTACACGGCATTTTGCTCCGTCCTAATATTAGTATCAGCGGACTGCGGGCTGTACTACCCGATCTGGATGATTTTCTGAAAAAATTCCCGGAAGAATATATCGAGTTGGCTGAAATCAATATGAAATACGAAGGTTACATGCAGCGGGAGCAGGAGATGGTGGAGAAAATGAACCGCCTGGAATCGGTACACCTGCACGAAGATTTTGACTACAAGCAGGTGGTTTCTCTATCGGCAGAGGCGCGGGAAAAGCTGTCGAGGCTGAAGCCGCGTACCATTGGGCAGGCGAGTCGCATCAGCGGGGTTTCTCCGGCGGATATATCGGTGCTGCTGGTGCATGTGGGAAGGTAAAGAAAGGATTTCGGGCTGCGGCCAGGCAAAAAGCCAGGCTTGTCCTGGTTTTTTTAGTTTCAAGTTTCTGGTTTCTGGTCAGCTTGAAACCAGAAACCAGAAACTTGAAACTTAATTCTTATCCAAATGCACATCCATTTGAGGGAAAGGGATGACGATACCTTCCGCATCAAAAGCTTTTTTCACGTGTTCATTCATGTAGAAAAAACAGTCCCAATAATGCTCGCTATTGCAGAAGGGGCGAGAAGCTAGATTGACGGCGCTATCGCCCATACCGGCTACGACTACACCCTGTGCCGGATTATCCAATACATAAGGGCATTCCTTTCCAACGCGCAAAATGACCTCGCGGGCTTTGTCAATGCTACTGCTGTAGCTGATGCCGAAACTCAGCTCTACCCCGATGATACCCTGGCCAGAGATATTGGTAATCACATTACTCGTGACCACGCCGTTGGGTACGATGATGTGTTTGTTGTCGAGGGTGACCAAAACGGTGTTGAAAACCTGGATTTCCTTCACAGTGCCCGTATTGCCGCCGCCAATGGACACCAGGTCGCCTACTTTATACGGTTTGAAGATCAGAATCAGCACGCCGCTGGCAAAATTGCCGAGGCTGCCTTGCAACGCCAAACCAATGGCAAAAGCCATTGCGCCAAATAATGCGACGAAGGAAGTGGTCTCGATGCCGAACATACCTGCCACCGTTATCAGCACAAATATTTTGAGGCCCACGTTTACCAATGATGCCAAAAAAGGGCGGATGGTTTCATCCACGCCACGCTTTTCCATGGTGTTCTTCACAATGCGGGTGATCCAACCAATGATCCAAAAACCAATGATGAGGGTTAATAAGGCACCGACTACTTTGGGCGCATATTCCGTGAGCATGTTACTTAAAACTTGCAAGTCGAATAAATTTTCCATAATGAGTGTTTATTTTGGTAAGTTTAATGATGGCCTTTTGACGAGGAAGAAGGAAAAGCGTTACTTTTTCCAAATGCTCAAAAATAACACCACTGTTTGAAACAAAAGTAAAGTTTTACTATAAATGAAAAATAAATTTACGTCACAGCAGGCTTTGGAGAAATTGCAGCGCTATTGCGCCTATCAGGATCGCTGCCATCAAGAGGTGCGTGCCAAGTTGTTGGAAATGGGTGTCTTTGGGGATGATTTGGAAGTCATTATGGTAGCACTCATAGAAGAGGGTTTTTTGAACGAAGAACGTTTTGCCCGTTCTTTTGCGCGGGGTAAATTTCGAATCAAGGAATGGGGCAAACAAAGAATAGAGGCAGAATTGCGGCAGCGAAAAATATCCGATTACTGCATCCGCAAAGCCCTGGAAGAAATAGATGAAACCAGTTATGAGGAAACACTGAAAAAGATATTGTTGAAAAAAAAGGAGGCGTTAAAAACAGAAGAATCGGAAGTACAAGTAAAAAGCAAATTATTCCGATATGCCCACAGCCGGGGTTTTGAAAGCGGGCTTATAGGAAAAACAATTGGTCAGTTGTGGGACGAATAAATGAGTTTTTATATGGAATACCGGGAAGAATACTTAATTTTGTCTCACTACCACATCTCAACAGTACCTAGAATTTTAATAACAGAAACCTGATTTTTATTGATTTTAGGTTTGAATTTGTACTGTAACTGCGCCTATATTTAAACTGCCCTATTTTTTCTATTTTTAAAAGATGTATTATGGCTGGAAAAAAACTCAATTTAGATGCGTTTGAAGCACAAAGCTTAGACCATCGGGCACAACAGGCAGTAAAGGGAGGGTATAAACTCATTCCAACTTCTGTTGGATCAACTGGTTCCTTCATTTGGGAAACGGTGGATGTTCGCTTGGTGATCAAAGAACATTTAAGGCATTCACAAGATGTAGCACAGGAATTGCCCTAAAACGCTATCCGTTTTTTACTTCCTGGATGCCTGAAAACGGCGCTGTATGATTTGAGCAAAGGTAGTCGATTCTGTTTTGCTATCAAGCCAAGCGCTGATTGCCTCGGTAAAAAAAGATTGCTTCAATGCACCCTGAGAGAGACTTTCAAATGCACTGCGCATGGCGAGGAAGGTCTCTCTCAACTCTTTTTTAGAAGGTGTTTCTATGGCTTTTCGGATAAAAGCGATGATTTCCCGCTCCATGTCGTGCAATTTGTTTCGCTTTTTTAAAAAGCGGTAAGTAGAGCGGATCAGCGACTCCAGAAGCACGAAATTTCCCAATTCGTAATGGATAATCAGGTTGAGAATGCGCGCCATACTCTGGAGGTCTTGTCTTTCGACGGTGCCGGGCATATTCAGCCAATGATTGAGGTAGGCCAAAGCCCGGTCATAAGCCCCTGAACCGAAAGAGATGTAAAAGTAGATGTAATAAAAGGTAGGCGTTTCAAACAGATTTTGATCAAATTGTTTTACCTCTTTTAGATGGCGCTCCATCACCTTCATCCCTTCTTGGAAATCGCCCTTCAGGATGCACAGCGAGAGTTTGTTTTGGTAATATTGCCGATGTATTTTGAATTCATCGTCCCGGCTTTTCGCTTGTACATGGAATAGTTTTTCCAGATTTTGTTCGATCTCTTCTATTTTGCTCAATTGTCCGCAGCTGATAATGAGGTTGTTGAGCGCCGATATGTATTCGGATACATCTTCCTTTAAAAAATGGGGTTGCGACTCCATCAGATCGATCAATGCCCGGCTTCGTTCATAATAATGGATTGGGTCGTTGGTCGCGTAATAGTACAAGGCCATGATGCGGTAGTACAAGATTCTGGCTTGGTGGGAATTGGCGTTTGCTTCGCTGAGCAACAAAGGACTTTCGGCGATGTACCTTAACTTCTCTCGGTTGGACGCGCTTCGCAGCGAAGCATCTTTGCGCAAGCTGACCAATAGCCGGAAAAAAATATTCCGGTATTCCGATAGGTTGCGCAACTGCTCCAGAACCACCTTCTCCTCTGCGTCAATGCGCTCCAGCTCTCGGTCTAAGAAATCGATATTGCTTTCCGCGTAGGCAATTTGCTTTTCCCAGATCAGCACTTCCAGTACCGTGATGAACTGCTCGTATCGGTGCGCTTGTTTTTTAATCCGAACCAATAGATCCTTGCTATCCTCGTACAGCGATCGGCGAAAAAGAGCGCGAACGCCTTGTAACAGCAATTTCAATTGGTGATCGATGGAAGATTTTTCGTCGTAAGACTGCAAACTCTTGATGATCAACTCGTACAAGTACGCTTTTAATTCTGAGTACTTCTGACTGTGTATTGCTTCTTGTTCATAAATCAATCCTTTCAGCGCTTCTTCATCAAATACTTGCTGGTCATCCAGGGCATCAAAAAGCCGGATGTACTTATTGTCTTTTCCACTCTGGTCGTTGACAAATACCTTGAAATACCGCTTTTCCGAACTGGAAAGCGATTTGATCAGGCGAAACAGCTTTGTGGATGGTGTTTTAGACATAGCCTTCAATAATTCATCGCAGGATATTGGGGCAGACAAATTAACTGTTTTTCTTTCAATTAAGCAACCAAAATATAAAATCAGAAACCTGACTTTTGGTTCGAAATAGAATTGTTTAGCTGCGTATTATCCGCTAATATTATCCAACTATTTAGTGCCACAATAATCTTATACACCATGAAAGTTGTCCAAATTACCAACAACAGCGAGCCGCTGCTTCGCCCCTTGCAAAAAGAACAGGAGCAGCAAAAGCGTTTTTGCAAAATTGCATTGCCTAGCCTGGAAGGCTTCGTTTTCAAGCGCGTAGATCAAATCGTTTATCTGGAAGCCCAGGGCAATTATACCCAACTTCAATTTGCAGACAAAAGCGCCCTGCTGGTGTGCAAAACGTTGTTGGAAATAGAAAAACTGCTAGAGCAGTCGGCCTCCTTTATCCGAGTGCATCGATCTTTTGTCATCAATCCCGGCTATCTAGATCGCTACATCAAAGGCAAAGGCGGCTACGTCGTCATGGAGGGAGGTAAAAGTATCCCGGTTTCTGATACCAGAAAAGCCGCTTTTCTGGATGCCATTCTGTGCTTATAAGTACTCGTTTTCTGATCCATTTTGAAAAAAAATAACTCAAAGCGGGTGATACCTGTACGCTGGAATGCACGTTAGGATATAAAAAGCGATGCCTAATGGATGCTAATACGTTAACACAGTTGTTGAGGCAAGACCGGGAAAAGGCTTTCCGACAATTATATCCCTTGTGTTTTCCGGGGATAGCCAAAATGCTACAGCGAATGGGCGGAACCTATGAAGATGCCCGGGATATTTTTCACGATAGCCTGATCGTTTTGTTTGAAAAAGCAGTAGCGGATACTTTACCCGATGTAGCAAACCCCAAAGCTTATCTGACAGGTATTGCTCGGCACCTGTGGCTCAGAAAAAAAGAACAGCAACAGCCGCTATTGCCCTTGGAAAATGCCGAACATATCATTCCAGTACCTTCCGATTTTTACAATCCAGGGCGAGCCGTCTTGCGCACCGTTCGTTTTCTGACCCTGGCTGGTAAAAAATGCATGGAACTTCTGGAGGCGTTTTATTATGCCCAAACACCGCTGGCGGAAATCAGTCGCCAATTTGGCTATGCCAATACCCGTTCGGCTACCGTCCAAAAATTCAAATGCCTGGAAAAAATACGGGAACAGGTAAAATCCAAAAACATACAGTATGAAAACCTGGTGGAAGAAATCCATGCCTAATAGCGGCATAGCACAGCAGAAATTGCCGATAAGGCCGATTTTTGCGAAAGCTTCACCGGAACAGGATGCCACGCTCCGACAGGTGATTCAAGTATATGGCCGACAGCGTTTGCGGCAACAATTGAAGCAATTGCATCTGGAGCTGTTGGCCGATCCGGCGATGGCCAAAACCTGGGACAAGATTCGCGTCCTTTTTCCTCACGATACAATCAACTGATATGAGCACGATTCCTATGGTGATTGATGCCAGCGAGCGCGGCGAGCGAGCGTATGATATATACAGTCTGTTGCTCAAGGAGCGGGTGATTTTTCTGGGTACAGGTGTAAACGACCAAATAGCCAACCTGATCGTCGCCCAACTGTTGTACCTGGATAGTCAAAACTCAACGCTGCCCATCAATATGTACATCAACAGCCCAGGCGGTGTGATCTATGCCGGCTTGGCGATTTACGATGCCATGCAGATGATCAAGGCGCCTGTGCATACCACGGCAGTGGGTATGACGGCGAGTATGAGCACCGTGTTATTGACCGCCGGTGCGACGGGTTATCGCTTCGCACTTCCTCATGCTACCATTCATTTGCATCCGGCGGGAGGTGGTGCAAAAGGCTACACAGAAGACGTGCGCATTGCCTATCTGGAACAGGAGCGATTGGAAAAACAACTTTTCCACCTCGTAGGCAAACACAGCAATCATTCCTGGCAGGACATTGAAAGAGATTTTCTGCGCGATCGCTTCATGAATGCCCCGGAAGCTAAAGATTATGGACTGATTGATGAAATATTGGGCGATACGGACGATGTGGTGACTTTGGTGAATACCTTGCCTAGCATCGAGCAAAAGCGTGCGTAAGCCACCCACCTTCGCCCCGCGCCAAACGGATCAGGTGCGGGACTCCGGCGGGGAAAATGGAGCATAAAATATGCCTAACAACCTTATTCTTTCTGTTTCTTGCCAACACTGATGCCGTCAGGATCATCTAAAAAAACTATTCCTGACGGCATATAGTGAGTGGGGATTTAGTTTTCTGGAGTCGAAAACAGTGCCTATTTGTTAAGGTATTTTCGAATGGCTTCGGTGCGATTATTGACTTGCAGCTTTTGGTATATGTTATGTGCATGTTGTTTGACGGTGCCTTCTGCTATTTTCAATTGGTCAGCTATTTCTTTGTACAAAAAGCCTTGCGATAATTTATCCAGTATTTCCATTTCTCTTGTGCTTAGGTTATTGAGCATCACTAAATCATCCGGTGGTTTGTGGAAGCTTTCAATGAGTCTTCTGGCAATTCCGGGACTCATCGGTGCGCCTCCTTGATAAAATTCTCGAATAAGATCAATCAAATCACGAGGGATATCCCCTTTTTGGATATAGGCTCCGGCTCCAACACGCAAAGCTTCAAAAACCAAGCTTTCGTTGGTGTTGGAGGTGATCACCAAGAATTTAATCCCTGGTGATACCAATTTCAAACGCAGCATGCACTCGATTCCATCCATATTGGATTTGTTCAACCCCAAATCCATGATCACGATGTCGGGTTTTAGGCGTGGAATCTCAATCAAGGCATCTTCTGCTAAATCGTATGTACCCAAGCTTTCAATATCATCCACTTCGTTAATTTCATCAACGATCCATTCCTGAAACTCCAGTTCGTCTTCAACGATGCAGATTTTGATCTTATCCATCGACTTGGCTCTTTTATGCTCTATTCAAAAAATACACTACAAAGTTCGCTTAAAAGCATAGATGAATCAATAGAACCTTAGTTATAGCGCGTTCTCCATGGGAGCCTCGAAAACGACCATCATGCCGCCTTCATTTAGGGGTGTCCAACCGATTTTTCCGCCGATTACGGCGGCTCTTTTGCTCATGTTCCTCAACCCAAAGCCAGTTTTTTCCAGTTTTTCAGGGTCAAATCCAATTCCATCGTCTTTGATACAAATCTTTAGGTTTTCTGAAGCCGTTAATTCAAAGTGTACTTGGCTGGCTTTTGCGTGTTTGACGATATTGTGCAGCGCTTCCTTGACCACCAATAAAAGATTGTAGCGGAAATGCCCGCTAAGCGTTACAGGGGGTAAATCTGCAGGAATATGGATATCGACTTCTATGCTATTATCATTTAAGAACTCTTTAGTATATCGGCGCAGGTAAGCCGTTAGATCCGATAATGCATCGAACTCCGGGTCCATCGCCCAAATAATAGTGCGCATATTGTTGATCAGTCCAATAGAAAGCTGTGATACACGTTTTATAATGGGTTGGGCTTCTTCCAGGGATTGCTTTTTAAGGGCTTTTTCACTGGCATTGTGGATGGTTGATAGTCCGCCACCTAGCTCATCGTGCATCTCTCCCGCAATACGGTTGCGTTCTTTTTGCAAAGTAAGCTTTTTCTCCAGTTGTAATTGCTTGCGCTCCGCTTCCCGTTTTTCTTTTTCCAATTCCAGTTCTTTGGCGCGCAGTTGGTAACGGTAGTAAAGAGCAGAAACAAACCCTACGGCAGCTAAACTGAGCAAGGCAACCATGTAGCGAAACCAGGCGGTTTGTGTAAAATGGGGCTTTATGACAATGATTAGTTGCCGGGGATTGACTTGCCAAATGCCTTCTGCATTACAGGCCGTAAATTGAAAAGTATATCTCCCTGGCGAGAGATTGGCATAAGTAATGCTGTTCTTGGTACCTAAAAAACTGGAATCGATGCCATCGTTGTGTTTGAGGAAAACCTTGAATTGGTTGCGCATCGGATCGGTGTATTCGAGTGCTGCGAGATCTAAGGTCAGTGTATTTTCCTTATAACTCAGCTCAACTTGCTTAGCATAGGTAATGGAGGTATCGCCCTTCCATTCTCTGTCGTGAATTTTGAGCGAAGTAATGGCCAGTTTGGGCATGTTGCCCACTTCTCTTACCGAATCCGGATGAAAGACATCGACTCCCATTGTACTGCCGAACCATATTTCTCCGTTTTTCGTCATTAAGCCGGATCCAGGCAGGTACTCATCAGAGCTGAGTCCATCACGAGAGGTATAACTTTTAAAGCGTTTGTCCGGTTTTGCCTCTGGCCGATAGCGAATGATACCTTTGTTGGAGCTGAGCCAAAGCCTTTGTTTGTTATCCAAAACTACCGTATAAATGAATTGGTTGGGTAGTCCGTCGGCTTCTGTGATTAAAGTAGTAGTTAGTTTTTGTCGGTCTATCTGCAACAAACCTTTTGAGGTGGCTACCCAAATGACATTCCGATAAGGGTCTTCAGCCAAATGGTGGATCAACCCCAAGCCGCCAAAGGTTTTGATGGGTTTAAGTTCTGGTTTTTCTCTGTATTCTATCTGCCACAGTGTCAAGTCGTCTGATGTATTGGCGGCCCATACGCGGCGCTGGCTATCTACGAATAATTTTACTGTCCAGCTTTCGTAAGTACTGGGAATCATCGCTTGCTTTCGTTTATCAAAAAACCAAAGTCCGCGATTGGTACCGAGTAAGAGCAGGCGATCGTCGTAATCGGCGAGGTCGGAGAAGATTTCGGATGGGTCTGATTTATAAACACTAGTAAAAGAATTATTATGTACAGAGCTTAATCCATCAATTGAAATTGACCAATTTCTGTTATCAATACCTGAAATATACCTTGTATCAACAGGCGTCTTTTCTTTTTTGATAAAGGCATGATTTTCATCAAAAGCGAGGCAGTGCCCATCATTCGAAACACAGCATACATGGCCGATTGGATCGAGAAATAAATGGTCAACGGGGAATGATTCAAGATCATTAATATTCAGCAGATCTTTGAATCGAATATTTGAAAGGTGTGCAAAATAAACACCTGACCTTGTAGAACTTATCCATACGATTGAATCTTGTATGGGAAAAACGTAATCGGCTTTTTCAATCTTGCTTTTTTTATCCAGGTTGTACAAAAATAAGCTTGGACGGCATATTTTTTTAACGGGATCAAGAACGTGGACGGCAGGTGTTTGCCTTACGACCCAGTATTCATTGTTGTTGGAATGAATGATAGAATAGCTCAAATTCGCACCTGAAGTAACTTCATAAGGGGCATCAAAATCGAGTGGATTTGTGCTGTCAAAGTGTAGCAAACCCTTATCGGTAATCATTAAAACTTTTCCATTTTCCATTCCGATAGCGTGGCTAACTCTAACTGTAAATGCTGCGGGATTATTGACTTCTTCAAACCATGTTTGACGGCTTAATATTGAACTTTTTTCTGAAAGTTGTATGATTTCAATTCCAGGTTTCTTCCAAAAACAGCCTATAATAGTTTTTACAATGCCTTCTGAATCGGTCAATACAGCACATCTTGCTGCCTCAAAATTTTCAAAAACAGGTATCCTTTTTGAAAACCTGGTCTGTTGGGTATCGTATTTATACACTGAATTTTTTGATAATACCCATAAATAACGGCCTGCTTCCATGTAAAAAGCATAATGTATGCCACTATTTTCTTCATCTGATCCACCTGCGAAGTCATGGATGAAGTCTCCTTGTATTTTTCTGTAACAATTGATACCCTCTCCTGTGGTAAACCAGATATTGCCTCTTTCATCTTCAAAAAAGGGACTTTGAATATCGCCTCCTCGCATAGAGGATGGATTTTGTAAACTAGGTTTATAGACCTGCACTGAGTTGCCATCAAAACGATTTAGGCCATCCATTGAGCTTACCCATATAAATCCATCTCTATCTGTATATAAAAAAGCATTCGTACTTTGTGAAAGCCCCCCGTCTAATGTTAGTTGGTGAAAAAATAATCCCTCATACTGGGAATAACAGTATGATATAGTACATAATAGAGCAAAAAAGATCAGAGGGACTTTCATAAAGTTTAAAAAAAGATCATCCCGGGACAGAGAAAAGTTTTTGAGTGCCGAAAACCACTCCCAGAATAGATAATACAATCATAAGAATTTGAAACCAAAGTTTATTCCAAATAACAGCAGGTGGGATTTCCCTTACCGATCTGACCGTTGCCGAATTGGATACAAATTGCTGTAAAGATTCCACTATATTTGCAATAGTTATGCTATCAGGAATAAACTCAACAGAAGGTATGCTATCAGGAATTGATGAAAATTCTTCGGGTGTGGTCGATGCAACGACTTGCTGCTGCTTTTTCCAATAAGGTGGACAGTGCTCGCCATAGGAATAGGCTATTGCTGCCTGAGAGTCGTAGTTTTGAAGTGGAGGAACCGGGTTGGGTCTGAAAATCAAAGACCGAAGAACTTTGGTTTGAAAGATACCGTTTTCGTCTAAGTAATTAATTCTTTGCAGGGATCGTTCGACTATCAAGCCGTCAGTATTCCCCCTATTGTTATTTTCATAAAAACTTTTTTCTCTTGCAAAATGCAAACAGGTTTTAAAATCCAAGAAAACAAGGTCAAATTCTCTGGTATTGAATATCAAGGGGTCTAATGAATCAAAAGGGGTTCTGTTTGGGCCATTGGCTGGAAATACATATTCTAAGTAACGAAGGCTACCTTGCGGATTTGATAAGCTTGCCGCAAAAGCATCCTTCATATCATTAAATGTATTAAATTTTATAGATGGAACGGTGCCGGATACTTGATCCCAGAGCGTTAATACTACCCTGAAGCCTATCGTCGCGAAATGAACCTCTGTAGGACTTACAACTACTTCTTGCCGAATTGGAATAAAACAAAAGCCTGCGATCTCATTATTTTGTATATTAGAACCGTTATATAAGCTTACTAAATCAGAAAAAGGGATAGTAAAATTAAATTGATATATTTCGTCTTCATAATAAGTCACACCATCTCTCACAAACGTCTCGCCTGGAGGCGGCGAAAAAGCTGGAGCGTGGAGCGTGACAAAGAACAACAAGCTGATAGTCAGAAGTAAACGCGTACTTCTAATCAAGGAAGGGGTAGAGTACATAACTTTATATTTTATGATGAAAAAATATCCTGGTTTTCCACTACAAAAATACTGATCTCGACTTTCACCTGAAATATAACTTTTGTTTACCCCACATCAGTTCCCAACCAGACAGTTTATCTCCAAATCAATCCACCCACTCATTCAAGGGCATATTATCTGGTCGTTGGTGCTTCCACCTTTTGTGGGTCCAGAGCCAGTAATGGGGCATTTCACGGATGGCCTGTTCCGTCATGCGGGTATGGCGTTGGGTAATGGCACCATAGGCTTCGCTAGCAGGGTCGGCGCTGATCAGGTGAAAGGTAATGGAATAATAGCCCCGCTTGATTTTAGCAATATGGCCATAGACGACGGGACAATTGAACGCCTTGGCGTACTTTTCAATGCCAAACAACACCCCTGTTTGCTGATGCAAAAAAGATAGCCAATAGGCCCTCTCCGGGTTGGAGGGCGACTGGTCGCTGCCAAAAAAATAGGCACAAAGTGGTTTGTTTGGATCATTAAAATGCGCATCCACATCGTTTTTGGGCAACAATTCCATCCCGAATTTGCCCCTTGATAGCACGGCTTGTTCATTCATAAAGGGGTCTTTCAAGGGCTTGTAAATACCCACATAGCGGTAAAGCGGCATACAACTGACAGCTTGCGCGGCTAATTCCCAATTGTTGTAATGGCCGGATACCACAATCAGGTGTCGCCCTTCCCGGTAAAACCTTTCCACCCACTCGAAATTGACAACTTCGCAGCGGGCCATCACCTCTTTCCGACTAATGCTAAATAATCGAATGGATTCGACCAGGATGTCGCAAAAATGGCGGCCAAATTTTTGGTGTATGGCCTTTATTTCAGTCAGACTTTTATCTGGAAATGAACGGGTGAGGTTTTTATTGATCACCTCCCCCCGAAACCCGATCACCCGAAATAGCAACCAATAAGCGGCCGTGGACAAACCATAGGAAAAGGATAAAGGCAGCCAGGAAATGGGCTTTAACAGTAAGTAGTACAATAATTTGCTCATGCAATAGCGCTTTGCTCCATGGCAAAGGTAGTGGAAAGGAGTATAAGCTTTATAAGTTTCTGGTTTTTTACCCGGCTGATCCCGCGAAAAACGCGGGAGAAGACGGGCTAGTTTCCTCGCCCGGCTCAGACGGGTGGTTTCAGGTTTTCCGGCCCGAACCGAGGTACGAGGGGCGGGGGGGGCAGGTCAAGCCCCTACTTGAAACTTGGGACTCAGCCTAGCATTATCCCGACTTGAGACTCAGCCTAGTATTAGCTTGGCTTGAAACTTGAGGCTTGAAACTCAGCTTAGCATTGGCTCGGATTGAAACCACCCACCCCCATCATCTTACAATTCAGCGGGAAAATCCTACGATTCAAGAGAAATGAATGGCAACTATAGGTCAGGAGTCGAATATTTGCATCAAAAATAACCGTGATGACACTGCGACACCTGATGATATTTGCCTGGAGTTTATGGTCTATTTGTGCGCTGAATGCGCAAAATGGCGCGCTTGACCAGTATATTCAGCAGGCATTAAGCTCTAATATAGCCTTACAAGAAAAGAACCTGTCGTACGAAAAAAGTCTGGAAGCCCTAAAAGAGGCCAAGGCGCTGTTTTTGCCCCAACTGGCGTTGAATGCCCGCTATTCCGTTGCCCAGGGAGGCCGTACCATCGACTTCCCCATTGGCGATTTGCTCAATCCGGTGTATCAAAACCTGAACACCATCAATAGCCTGGAGCAAGCGATGCATCCCGATTACCCCACCATCCCGGAATACCCGACTTTGAGCAATGAACAGATCAATTTTTTGAGACCTACAGAGCAAGAAACCCGGCTTAGCTTAGTCATGCCGGTTTTTAATACAGCTATTATACAGAACCAACGCATTCGCGAAAACCTAGTGGCTGCTGCTGAGATTTCTGTCACGGCCTATCAACGCGAACTGGTCAAAGAAGTAAAAGTGGCCTACTTCAACCATGCCCAAGCTGTTCAGGGGGTTCAGATTTGGGAAAATGCACTGGAACTCGTGGAAGAAAACCTGCGGACCACCGAAAGCCTGCACCGCAATAATAAAGTTACCCTGGATGTGGTGTATGCTGCCAAAGCCGAAGTCAGCGAAGTAGAGCAGCAATTGGCCGATGCCCAAAAACAGCGCAATATGGCACAGGCGTACTTTAATTTTCTGTTGAATCGGGATTACAACGCTGTCATCGAAATGGAAGACAGCTATGCGGTAGAAACGGCGTGGTTGCCCCTGGATGAGGCCCGACAAAGAGCGCTTGATCAACGGGAAGAATTGCAGCAAATGCAGCTCTACCTGTCCACTGCCGATCGGCAAATTGAGGTGCAAAAGGGCGCCTTCATGCCAACGCTTAATCTTGCTGTGGACTATGGCATACAAGGTACCAATTACAAGCTAGATAAAGATGCCGATTATTTCATGGGATCCCTGGTATTTCAATGGAATCTGTTCAATCGCGCCGATAAAGCCCGTGTGCAACAGTCGAAAATAGAGCAACTGGAATTGTCTAAACAACTGGAAATGCTGCAACAGCAAATAGCCCTGCAAACTACCAATGCCTGGTATGAAATGGAGGCTGCTCAAAAACGCATCACGCAAGGCCAACAGGAAGTAGAGGCTGCGGAACAGGCTTTTCGCTTGTTGCAAAAAAAATTCAGCCAGGGGCAGGCTAACTTGATTGAATTTACCAATGCCCGCACCCAACTGACCAATGCCCAATTGAGCTTATCGCTTGCTCAATTCGGCCTTCAGCAAAAAATGGCGATCCTGGACTGGGCCGTAGGAGAGTAATAAGTTTCTAGTTTCAGGCAAAATTAAAGCTTGGCTTTGTTGCTGGTTTCGCCACCCAAACTCATACCCCGCTCACCACTCACTATCAATTAACCACCATCCACTAACTATGATACCCAAGTACAACAAATGCTACACAGCCCTAGCCCTTGCCCTGGTAGTAAGCGCATGCGGCAGTGACAACAAGACCGACAAAGCAACGCCAGAAGCACCTAAAAGTAGGGTAGAGGTGGCGCAAGTCGTGCCCGTACAGCACCAGGAAGCCATCTTTGCTACTGGTCAGCTTGCTTTGGAAGACGAAGCCAAATTGAGCTTCAAAATAGGCGGCATTATTCGCAATGTCTATGTCAAAGAAGGACAGTACGTCCAGCAGGGACAGCTCATCGCCGAATTGAAGCCCGATGAAATACAGGCTCAAACCCAGCAAGCTCGTCTGGGTCGCCAACAGGCCGATATTCAGTACGAAAATGCCAAACTGGCCTTGCGCCTGGCAGAACGCGATTACAAAAATGTAAAAGGACTATACGAAGATAGCGTTGCCACGCTGGAACAAATGGAAAATGTAGAAGTCCAATTGGAAAACGCCCGCAATCAACTTCAGGCGGCACAAAGGGCATTGGATCTCAGCGACGAAAACATCCAAATCGCCGATTTCAATTATCAGTTTTCCAAAATAGTCGCTCCTGCTAATGGCACCATTTTGAAAAAATTCGCTGAAGGCAACGAATTGGTAGGCCCGGGTAATCCGATTGTTCTCTTTGGTTCCAAGGACAAAGCCCCGGTGATTCAGGTCAATCTGGCTGATAAAGACATCGTTCATGTACAAATAGGCGACGAAGCAGCAATCAGATTTGATGCTTACGCCGATCAGGTTTTTAAAGGAACGGTTCAGGAAATCGCAGGGATGGCCGATCCTTATACGAATACTTTTGAAGTGAAAATTGCATTGAAAACGGATGGAAAATCATTGCTCCCCGGGTTCATTGGTCGGGTGGAAATTTTCACCTCCTCCGCCTCTACGGTATATGAAGTGCCTATTGATGCGCTGAGCAGTGCCGACGGAAAAGAAGGCATTTTGTACCTGTATGAAAACGGGAAAGCTATTGAAACGAAAGTTTTCATCAGCAAAATGGAGGGCAAAAGCCTGCTCGTGAGCCGTGGCCTGGACAGTGCCGATCTGGTTATCACTACCGGAGTGGGCTATTTGGAAAATGAACAAAATGTATGGCTTACCGAAAAGTAGTTTTATCCTGAATGTCTCAAGAAAGTACATCCATCTTTAACAGCACCGCATCATGAATATTCCCAGCTTTTCGATCAAAAATTATCAATTCACGCTTACTGCCTTTACCTTTTTGTTGGTAATGGGGATCAGTTCTTTTTTCAGCATGCCCAGACGGGAAGACCCTTCCTTGAATATCCCTATAGCACTGGTGGTAGCGGTTTATCCCGGCGCTAGCACCGAAGATGTGGAACAGCAGGTAGCCGATGTGCTGGAGTCTTCGATCAATGAACTAGACGACATCAAAGAGATACGCACCAATATCAGTGACGGGGTGGCCGTACTGGAAGTGGAATTCATTTTTGGAACCGATTCCGATGAAAAATTCGACGAGGTACAGCGCCAAGTCAATCAAGTGCGCGGCGACCTGCCCGCCGATTTATACGACCTAAGCGTTCGCCAAATATCGACCAATACGGTCAATATCATGCAAATCGCGCTGGTTTCGGAAACGGGGGATTATGCCTTGATGAAACGCGAAGCGGAACGCCTCAAGCAAGAATTGGAGCAATCCAAAGGGGTGAAAAAAGTAGAAATTGAAGCTTACCCGGAACAGGAAGTGCGCATCGCACTCGATCCGATCAAAATGGAAGGTATGGGCGTTTCACTGGATCAGGTTGAAAATGCCATTAGGAGCAATAATGCCAACATACCGGGTGGCGCTTTGGAGGTTTCCGACAAGTTGTTCAACATCAAGACATCCGGTGCTTACGATGATTTGGAGCAGATCAAAAATACGGTAGTCGGCAGCTTTCAGGGAAAAATTGTCTATCTGCATCACATCGCTGAGGTATTTATGACTTTTGAAGATGAGCGCTGGCTGGCTCGTTATAACCAAAAGCCCTGTATCTTTATAGATATTCAGCAAAAGGACGGCTTCAACATATACGACGTCACCGAGCCGATTAAAGAAAAAATTGCAAAAGCAGGTTTATCCGAATCCGTACAAATGCATTACGTCTTTGATCAATCCATCGGCGTTACGGAACGTGTCAATGGTTTTCTCAACAACCTATTGCAGGGAATTGTGCTGGTGGGCGCCATTATCTTTTTGGTTTTAGGCGTGCGCTCGGCCAGTATCGTCATGTTGGCCATTCCTTTTTCCATCCTTATTGGTCTTTGGGTGGTAGATAAATCAGGTTTTGCGTTACAGCAAATGTCAATCGCCGGGTTAGTCGTTGCGCTGGGACTTTTGGTGGACAACTCCATCGCCATCATCGAGAACATAGAGCGCTTTTTGCAACAGGGCTTCACGCGCAGGGAAGCAGCCATCAAAGGCACCCAACAACTCCTGGCGCCGATGGCCAGTGCAACGCTGACCACCATTCTGGCCTTTGTCCCCATCGTGAATATGCCGGAAACCACGGGCGCTTTTATCAAAGCCCTGCCTGTTACGGTTATTGCCACGCTGACTGCCTCTTACCTAGTAGCGGTGGTGTTAACTCCGCTTTTAGCCACCTGGATACTCAAAGACCAAACCAAGGGTATCGTTAAAACCACCTTGGTATTTCATTACCTTCAACGATTCATAGAAGGGCCATATCATCGTTTATTGAATTGGTCGTTGGCCCATAAATGGCCTACGATTGGGATTGCCGTTTTGAGTTTGGTGGGGGCCTTGGCCTTATTTCCTTTGGTGGGTGTCAGTTTTTTTCCAAAAGCGGAAAAGCCACAATTTCGGGTAACCGTTCAATTGCCGAATGGCAGCAATTTGGAAGCTACCAACAAAGCCGTCAAATACGTTGAATCGGTATTGGCGGAAACACCTGACGTGGATTACTACGTAGCCAATGTAGGTCACGGCAACCCCCGAATATACTACAACGTGGCTTCCACCAATTACAGCAACAGCTATGGTGAAGTTTTGGTCGTACTCAAAGAATACGACATCGCCCGGTTTTACGAAGTGCTGGACGAATTGCGCGTGGAGTTTCAAGCCTACGCTGCTGCCAATATCGATGTGCGCGAATTTGTGCAAGGGCCGCCCACGGAAGCGCCAGTGGCCATCAAAATTACTGGCGATAACTTGGATAAATTACAAGCTTATGCGCGGGAGGTGGAAAAAATAGTGCAACAAACGGAGGGTGCTATCAATGTGGACAATCCCATACGCAATAACAGTACGGATCTTTTTTTTCGGGTCAATCGGGATAAATCCATGATGCTGGGTGTGCCGGTGCATGTGGTGGACAAGAGCATTCGCACTTTTGTAAATGGCAACAACGTGGGAACTTACCGCGATGCTGCTGGTGAGGATTATGCTATGGTGATGCGCTATGATTATAAAGACCAGTTTCAGGTAGCAGATTTTGACCACATCAGCGTCAATAGCATGAGCGGACGTTTCATTCCTTTGAAGCACCTGACTAGCATGGAATTTTCAGAAGCCCCAAGCCGGATCACCCACCTCGATCAGGAGCGCACCGCTACTATCTTAGCCGATCTGGATAAGGGATACACCCTGGATGAAGTAGTGAACGCTGTCGATGCCCAGCTTAAAGAGATCGAATGGGAAGAAGGCTATGACTACGTGTTCAAAGGCGACCTGGAAAGCCGCGATGAATCTTTTGGCGGCATGGGGATCGCTTCGTTGATGGCTTTGCTATTGATCATGGGTGTTTTGATCATTCAGTTTCGTTCCTTTAGCCAGCCCCTGATTATTTTTTCAGCTTTACCACTGGCCATTATCGGTTCTATATTGGCACTACTTTTCACTGGAATCAATTTTTCCTTTACGGCTTTCATTGGTTTGACCAGCTTAATCGGTATCGCCATCAACAACTCCATTGTACTCGTGGATTTTGCCAACACCATGCGTGCCGAAGGTAGTTCTGTGATTGAAGCCGCGCAGCAGGCGGGAAAGGTGCGCTTTGTTCCGATACTGCTTACTACGCTTACTACGGTATTGGGCTTATTGCCGCTTACGCTAAACGGGGGTTCGCTTTGGGCACCTATGGGGTGGACGATCATTGGTGGTTTGCTTACCTCCACGACTTTTGTATTGCTATTGGTACCGGTATTGTACGTGTTGTTTACAAAAGAGCAAGCCGTCGTTGATGGAGCAGAAATAGGCTAATATTTGGCCTTCAAGACGAATAGTGCAATTGTATAGAAGCAGGGGCTGTATTTCCACAGTTCCTGCTTTTTAGTAATTCCAATTTTTGAACAAAGATTGAACTGGAAATTGAACAAGTGTCCATCATAACTTGGCCTTGTTTTTATAAATGACCATGCTATTATCGGAGGTGGCTAAGGGCTGCCTCCATTTTTTAGTGCCGACAACACTAGGTCATACTTCCATCAGAAAATAGCCTTTTCAATACGGAAAACTCCAAACGACTATTCCTATCAAAACAAACAAGGATCCTAAAACCAACCAAAATCGAAGGTCTTTGTAAACTTTAGTGCTGTTCTCTTGAATCATGGTCATCAGATTGTAGCCAATTAGCAGTAACAAAATTAAAGTCATCATAAGGCGGAGGTTATGTTCATGGTGAAATGAGGCAACCCCTCTGCATATCATTGCAAAAAGGATGCCATAGTGTTTTTTATTAATATGTTGATATTGGCCTTTCGTTACGGCTGCATCGGGCTAAAAAAGGGTAAGCGCAAATGTTTACCCGTTGAGCTGCCAATTCGTTCAAGATTGGATCAAAGATTGGTTGATCCGTTTTATCAAATCAGGCCCTTCGTAAATCAGGCCGGTATAAATTTGAATCAGAGAGGCACCGGCTTTTAATTTCTCCATCGCGTCTTCGGGTGAATTAATGCCACCCACACCAATGATGGGGATTTTACCTTGAGTACGTTTATGTAAGTAACGAATGACTTCGGTAGAACGCTGTCTTAAAGGAAGACCACTTAAGCCCCCTGCGCCAATTTTTTCCAGCTCTTTGGTCTTTGTTTTTAAACCATCTCTTGCTATGGTCGTATTGGTAGCGATGATGCCGGCCAAGTTGGTTTCTTGTACAATCTCAATAATATCATCCAAT
Source organism: uncultured Saprospirales bacterium (assembly GCA_937864265.1). Classification (GTDB taxonomy): domain Bacteria; phylum Bacteroidota; class Bacteroidia; order Chitinophagales; family Saprospiraceae; genus CALMIR01. Next base: position 118,447 of record CALMIR010000143.1, read on the forward strand.
TGGTGTTCATTCAAGTCGGGGGCTATTTTTAGTAAAATGGGCTTGGGTTTAGGCTGTTGCAGGTTTGCTGACTGTAAGGTCTGTAACAGCGCCGAAAGGGGTTCTTTTTCCTGCAATGCCCGTAGGTCGGGCGTATTGGGCGAACTTACATTTACAACAAAATAATCCACGTATGGAAAGAGGGCTTTAAAGCAAAGGAGATAGTCCTTGGCCGCTTCCTCATTAGGGGTGAGTTTGTTTTTGCCAATATTACCGCCTATTATGAGTTTGTTTTGACGCGCTTTTTTCAAGCGTGTTACCAAAGCATCAACGCCTTCGTTGTTGAATCCCATGCGATTGATCAGCGCTCGATCCTGGGGTAGTCGAAATAAACGAGGGCGCGGATTCCCCGCTTGCGGCATAGGGGTGATCGTACCGACTTCAATGAACCCAAATCCCAGGCTGGACATAGCTTCGAAGTGTTGACCGTCTTTGTCGAACCCGGCGGCCAGCCCAACAGGATTGGGAAATCGAAGGCCAAATAATGCTCTTTCCAAAGAAGGGTGCTTGAACTCATAAGTGGACCGAAATGCTCGGCCTACTAAAGGGAGGCGGAGCATCAGCTTGAGTAAAAACAGCGTCAGATGGTGGGCCTGCTCTGGAGAAAGCAGGAATAGCATGGGCTTGAGTAAATAGGAATACACTTTTTGAGGCAAAGATAGGAATTGCTTTTAAGTTTTCCTGCCCGTCTGAGCCGGGCGAGGAAACTCGAAATTAAAACCGATACGTCAGACCCACTGTTGCCAAGTGCGGCGCACCAAATGCAATTTCGGCATTTAGCCCCAATTGACTGGTCACATAGCCGCGCAAGCCAAAAGCAATCAACTGAAAAGCAGGTACAACGCCGGCTACTTTAGGCGGTTCATACCCTTGTACTTCTGCATCCACATCGACGCTCCAATTGCTGATGCCTGCTTTTAAGCCAGAATAGAAGTCTATGCGGTCGCTATTTCCGTAGTGGAATAGCACCCGGCCACCGATATTGAAGCGGCTAAGGGTTACACCAAAATTTACTTCTTCCTCGCCATAGTTGCTGTACTGCAAATTGAAACGCTGCCAGCCTGCTGCACCGCCTATGCTGATATGGTCGTGAATGGCATAATCATAAGACACCTGCCAAGCTGGTGTGGTGTTGGTTTCAATATCATCTACCAATCCAGCCAAGCCCAGTACAGCCCCTGCTACACTAAACCCGGAATTGATCCCTATAACCGATTCTCCCTGTATATTTTGGGAATACATGGAACCGCTGGCCAGCAAAGACAACAATAGGAAAAAGGCATACTTCTGCATCTGATTTTTCATTTTAGTTTGATGTTGAAAAACAGTAAGCAAAACGAAGCAATTGCCCGAATTGTAACAAAGGAAACGTTAATATTCTGTTGTCAAAATCTCAAAGTAGGGGCAGCGCCTTTAAAATCGATCCAGACAATGGATCCGATTTCCAAGGGAGATACAATCGGCAATTGAAGCATATTTTCACCGATAGCGATCTGAGCTGTCCAGCCCTGAATCGAAGGTGTGATTGCCGTAACCATGCCTTGTAGTTGCCAACTGGATGGAGGTGTTTGTTTTTCGATAGGATGGGTATGGAGTTTTCCATCATGCAGCTCAAAAGTGCGATGGCTCAAACGCTGTATTTCTGTTATATCATGGCTGACCAGAAGAATGGTAGTGCCATTATTTTTTGACAAATGGGATAAATAATCTTGAAGTTTGCGGCTCAACTGAGGATCAAGTGCGGAAAAAGGTTCATCGAGTAGCAAAAGTTGGGGTTGGTTGACCAAGGCACGAGCCAGTGCCACGCGTTGCTGCTGACCGCCTGATAGCGTTGAAGGGTAGCGCGATGCAAGTTCTTCCATTTCGGTGACGCGGAGCAATTCCTCTATTATATCGGTTGAATGGCCTTTTGGGAGGGCGTATTTCAGGTTCCCCTTAACGCTGAGGTTGGGAAACAGCGCGTAATCTTGAAACACCATGCCAACCTGACGATCCTGCGGGCGGACAAATATTTTTTTGCGGGTATCCAGCCAACATTTGTCTCGCCAAAAGATAAACCCTTCTTCAGTTGGAGCTAGCCCTGCCAAAATGCGCAGCAAAGTAGTTTTACCGTTACCGGATGCGCCGGTAATGCCGACAATGACACCCTCTGGAATAGTCAGTTCGACTTCCAATGATAAGACACCTTGAGTGCTATGTAAATTTTTACGGCAATTGATGGATAACATAATCCTGCCCCTTGGCGGTTTTCAGTGCATCATGCTCAGGTATTCACCACCCATGGTGCGGTACGATTTTAGCAAATTAGCAGTTAGACAAGCATGAACGGGTATGATGTAGGCCAAGTCTCCAATTTTTAATTCTTCCCAATAAGCGGGGTTCGCTTTTACGATTCCATGCTCTTGGGATAGGGTTTTTATATAGGCATACGGTTCTACCAGCTTCCACTGGTCTTCTATTCGGCGTACCGCCAAACCATAATAAGGCTTCCCGTCGGGAAAAAGTAAGTGGTCTTTGGAAAAATGGATGGCACCGCCATAAAGGGTTATCTCACAACTGATTTTATTTTTGGCTACGACCGGACAGGCCATGACCAGGGCTATATCATCTATCTGGCAGGAGCCGATTTGCCATTGCATCAGGTCGTAAAATAAGAAATTCCCTGGCCGTAATTCATTTGCTCCGGGAAAGGTATCCATCACACTACAAGTGGGGGTATCTCCAACGGATACTTTCAGATTGGGAAAATGGCTCTGATAGCGCTGAATGAGCTGATACATTTTATAAAGGCTTTCCCGATGTACCTGTGCAATCGCCTCCTGCCCCCTGGCTTGATAACTCTGACCGGCGTGACCCAAAAATCCTTCCAGCTTCAACTGGGTCGCTTTGTGCAAGGCTTGGAGCAATGCCTCCAACTGGGTTTCATCGGAAGGCAAAATCCCCGTCCGGTTGTTGCCTATATTGATTTTGATCCAAGCGGAAACAGGGTGGGTCAAATGCGACTCCAGATATTGGATGCTGTCCAGATTTTCCACAACAAGACCCAATTGAATGCGCGCGGCTAGGTCTTGTATGGTTGACAGCTCCCGTATATTTACTGGAAAAGCAACGGTAATATCGTTCCAGCCCTGATTGGCAAAGTAGGTCGCCATCGTTAAAGATGACACCGTAATTTTTTCAATGCCATAGTCTCGAAACCATGCTCCAATAGCAGCCGATTGCGGTGTTTTGAAATGCGGGCGCAAAGTAAGACCCAAGCGCTGAGCTTTGTCTGCCATACGTTGTATATGCTTCCTGCAACGCCCTTCATCCAACAGCAAAGTAGGGGTTAGAATATCAGAAAATTGAGATTGATCCATAGTTTCCTAAAATAGGTCAGTAAAATACGCTAAAATTGTCTTTACAACAAATCATAGCATGAAGTCAAAAATTTTGCGCTGGTTTCCTTTTATAGGACTGATTTTTCCAGGGCTGTCTATGGCTCAGGATGTGGATTACGAGAAAAGGGTATTTCTAGCATCCAATGGGCACGAGTTGCCTTATCGCATTCTTTTTCCGGCAGGATACGGCCAAACCGATACGGCTTTTCCCTTGCTCCTTTTTTTGCATGGTGCTGGTGAGCGGGGAGATGATAATCAAGCGCAACTCGTACATGGCGGAGCATTTTTAAGGGAACAAAACAAGCATCATCCCGCGATAGTCGTGTTTCCTCAATGTGCAGCTTCCAGTTATTGGATCGAACTGGAGTCGGAAGGCAGTGGCAAAACGCGCCAGTTGGGATTCCCATTTAATGAAAAAGGTACTCCGCCCATGGAAGCGGTACAGGAGTTATTAGACAGCTTGTTGAATACAGAAAGGGTGGGGAAAGTCTATTTGGGCGGACTGTCTATGGGCGCTTTTGGTGGATTTGACTTACTGGCCAGGCGGCCCGATACTTTTGAGGCGGCATTTTTGATTTGCGGGGGTGGCAATACTTTACTAGCGCCGCTGTATGCCCCTCATACCAGGTTATGGCTGTTTCACGGTACAGAGGATAGTGTTGTTCCGGTACAGTATTCCCAAAAAATGTACGAGGCATTGCAAGAGGCTGGAGCCAACGTGCGCTATACGGAGTATCCGGAGGTCAATCACGATAGTTGGAATGCGGCCTTTGCCGAACCCGAACTGTTAAATTGGTTATTTGCTAAACCCTGATCATGGCCCTTCGAATACAGTCTTTTTCTGGTGCTGAGGCGTCGTCATATTTGAGCGAAATTGCACGACTGCGCATTGCTGTGTTTCGGGAATATCCCTATTTGTATGATGGTTCTGATGCCTATGAATGGGAATACCTGGCAACTTATACCCAAAGCCCGGGCAGTGTAGTGGTGGTTGCCTTCGATGGAGATAAGATAATAGGGGCTTCAACCGGATTGCCCATGGAAGATGAGACCCCTAATGTGCAAGCACCCTGGGTACAAAATGGATACCCTGTCGGACGCATTTTTTACTTTGGCGAATCGGTATTAGAGCAGCGCTACCGGGGGCGGGGCATCGGCGTTGCTTTTTTTGAGCATCGGGAAGCTTGGGCTAAAACACAAGGCAATTTCGATGTGCTGACTTTTTGTGCCGTTGTCAGGCCGGAAAATCATCCTGCTAAGCCTGTAGGCTACCAACCCTTGAATACTTTTTGGGAAAAACGCGGCTTTTTAGCTACCCCCTTTACCTGCACGATGGATTGGAAAGAAGTCAATCAGGCTGCAGAAAGTACGCACCAATTGCAATTCTGGTGGAAAAAAACACCCATCATTTAGTGGTGTGCAAAAAAAATCTTCCCAATTTATCAAAGTCCTTACCCTAGCGGAGCCCGCTAGGGTAAGGACAAAATCGGGAACTTAATTTATATAAGTTATTTAAGCGACTTTTTAGGTACCAACGGACTATTGGGGTTGACATCCAGGCGCTCTTCTCTTGGAAAAATGACGACATCCATATCCTCCATTGGAATTTGACCCAGCAGCGGTTCTACATGACCCGGTAATAGTACGGCTCTTGTAGTCGTATCCCGGTTTTTGAATCGCACTTCCACTGGCCCTACTACTTCAAACTTTTGAAGGGTGCCATCGGCCAGTTCAAAGACTTGCGTATTTAGTGTCTCCAAACCAAGCTGTAGCTTGATATTTTCATTAATGGCCAGATTATAAGCACCTGAGCCCACCAACATGGTTACCGTCATACGACGAACTTTATCGTGGTCAATGAAACCCTTACGAGCCAAAGTAAGATCATCGTTATTCACCAATTCGATATCTGCATATATTATTCCCATTGCTTTTTGGTTTCTTACAAAGATACAAAAAAGCGGGGTTATTTCCTAACGGGCCTTTCCGTAGCGCTCGCCGTCAATGTATTCAACGATATAGGCCGAGGAATAGCCTTTCTCTTTCACTTTAGTGAGCGCAGAACGCGCCTCTTCCAAGGAGAAAAAGTCGGCCACTAATACTCGGGTGAGGCCGCGCCCCAGTATAAGTTCCGTATCCAAACGGCCTAATGGCTGCACATCGCTGAATTTATCTTCGACGTAAGTACCTACTGCCGCCAACTGAATTTTGTAATAAGTGCCGTTATGGCGCGGCGCAGAGGTTTGGTATTCCGCATTGTCGTTCGGGTTGCGGCCACGAGCGATATAGGGCGTATTTTCGGGCGTATCCACCCGGGTATTGCGCGGGTCTTTACTTGGAGGTACGTTCACCGGATCATCGTCGGGGTCATCGCTTTTTGGCGGTGTAGGTATCTGGTTGTTGCTGTTTTCCGCTTCCAAAAACAGCGGTTGCCCATAAATGAAAGTATTCGGATCATTGGCGGAAAAACGATAAGAGCCGGGCACATAGCCATAAGCACTCACCTCTACTCGGAAGCGACGCTCCGGCAAGATTTCAAACGAATAATTGCCTTCATTAAAATCTTTATTGATCAGTGGTGTTTCCCGGCCATCTTCAAAAACCTGAAACAAGCTAACAGATATGTCATTGATGGTTTCACCGCTCTGGCGGTCATAAACATTCCCTTTTACGACAGTACGACGCCCGCCTACAGCAAATTCAAAAATATCCTGATGGGTAGTGGTGTTTTTACCGCCTGCATAAACCCGGTTGGAGACCAGGAAACCGCCTGTGCGAGATGGATTGAGGATATAAAAATAGTCGTCGGCACTAGAGTTAATGGGCATACCCATGTTTTCGGGCTGCGACCAACTCACCTCATCGCCATTCGATCGAAAAACGTCGAAGCCGCCCATGGAAATGTGGCCGTTGGAGGCGAAATAGAGGTTTTGATCATCCATATCGTAATAGGGGGTCACCTCATCGCCCAGGGTATTGACTACAGGTCCCAGGTTGATGGGAAAGGTAAAGTCGTTATCGTCCGTACCCAAATCCCGGGTCACGTACCACAAGTCCATACCGCCGCGTCCACCTTCTCGGTTGGAGGCAAAAAACAAGAGTTCCTGCCCGCGCTCGTGTATCACACAAGGATGTGTGGCGGTTACCCCTTCTGTATTGATGTAATCGGCTAAGCGCTCTGGCTGCGACCAAATGGCACCCACCCTTTTGGTAACAAAAATCTCGCAGCGCGGGCGAATGTCGTTCCAAGCTTTGGTATCAGAACTACAGATGGTAAAGTAATAGCGGCTGCCATCGGGCGTCATGGTGCCATTGCCAAATTGCCCCCGCTGTATGACAGGGAAATTGCGGGGCGGCTCGGCCTTACTCCAATTTTGGCCTTCGCGGCGCGAGGTATAAATTCTGGCTCGATCGCCCAAGCTGGAAGAAAAAAACAATTCGTTATCAGAAACAGGAAAGGGTGCAAATTCTTCTTTATCCGAATTGACGCCACTACCTGGGAGCAATATTTCAACATCGCGGTTGGCTTGAGCAGGTGCTTCCATGCCCAAGGTACAGCCCTGTTTTTCTATGCGGATAATATCCTCCAGGATTTCTTTGCCTTGTCCGGTGTAGTTTTCCATGAACGCATCGAAAGCTTCCTTGGCCGGATCGTACTGCCCATCTTGTTTCAGGCAGCGGGCGTATTTCAAGCCCACCAGCGGGAATTTATCGTTTTTGTCTTTGATAAATCGGTAGGATTCTGCGGCTTTGCGATAGTCGCGCAGGGTATAATAGATTTCGGCTGCCTGGAATATCAACTCTTCTTTGTTGCGTTTCTTGCTAAACGCCTGCTCATATTTTTCAGCGGCCTCGGCCAAACGCCCTTCGGCATAGGCTTCTTCTCCTTCTTTTTTGAGTTTACTCCAACTTTGCGCCTGTGCAGCGGTGCCCATCATAAAAGCACACAAGAAAAAAAGTACAATTTTTTTAAACATGCTGTAATACTTAATTTGGTAATAAGGATTGGTTTTCCAAAATCGCCTGTTCAATAATGGGTGCGTAATATTGGTGTTCCAGTTGTTGTACTTTGCGGGCAATATCTTCCGGCTCGTCATCTGGTTCGAGGATGCAAGCTTTTTGGAATAAGATATCGCCATCGTCGTAAAATTCATTCACATAATGGATGCTGATGCCGGATTCTTTTTCCGATGCTGCTTTTACAGCTTGGTGAACATGCATGCCAAACATGCCTTTTCCACCGTATCGGGGTAACAAGGCTGGATGTATGTTGAGCATTCGCCTTTCATAGGCTTTTACCAGGTAATCGGGTACAAGCCAGAGAAAGCCGGCTAAAACGATAAATCCAATGCCCCTTTGTTTGAAGTCCTCCAAAATGGCCCTTGAGTCGTAAAAATAAGTTTTGTTGATGACAAGTTGTTCAATGCCCGTTTCGGCTGCGAATTGCAAAACAGGTGCTTTGGCATTATTGCAAACGATGATTGTTACCTGAATATTAGGGTTGCCTTTAAAATATTCGACAATTTTTCTGGCATTGGAGCCTGTTCCTGAAGCAAAAACAGCTATGTTAACCATGTGTTCAGTCAAAGTTTAGCGTAGCAAAACGATATCCCCGACCCAATTCTCCATAAACGAGCATTTTACGACTTCCGGTTTGCTTGCAAATCTTGGGTCGGGTAATGATGTCTGCGTCTCGATTGAAAAATAGGGGAAATATTTTGAGTTGACCCTCTTTCGTCAATTCTGCCAGCGATATCACAGAATTTCGCCCGTTAAAATTATAGATAAAACGGCTGTTGTCGTTTTCAAAATTTCGGCTATTGTCATTAAAAATAAAGAAGATTCGATCTTTTACGATAGCCATGGCATACGAGGAGAAATAGCCGCCGTCGTTCATGGTTTCTTGTCGTTTGGGAATCCTGCTGGCCCACTCGATTTCTCCGGTAGGCTTTAGGTTCACGACGATAATGTCGTTGTAGTGATAAAAATAATCTACGCGCAAAGTGCCGTCCCAATAGCGGTAGGTACGCTCGAAAATGTAAAATTGTTCGGCCACGAGCAAAGCACCACCATCGCTGCGCAAAACGATTTCATCCAGTGAAAAACGGTACAATTCCGGCTGCCTGTCCGGATCGCCGCTGGCCTCATTTCTCGCTGCCTTGCGCTGTTGAGCGTCAGTGCCAAAGCCACCTCGGAATTCAAAATCAAATTCTTGCAAACTCAGGTCATAGACTTCTTTGTTCGTCGGGTCAATTTTAAAAAAGCAGGTACCTTTCACGCTCAAAGCGCCTTTGTCCGAGTAGAATCCTGCACAAACCAAATGCGCGTTATCGGCAATTCTGAAGTTCAAATCAGTGATGAACTTATCTTCGATTTCCAGTCGGTATTCCTGTACCCCATCGCCAGCAGAAGTATAGGCCAAAATAATGTATTGGTAATTTGGCTTTCCCCGTTTAACATCTTTTACGCCATCGATGTACAAAAGCCCAAGCAAGTAAACATTCCCTTGATTATCCACTTGGTAGTTTTCTACCGAAAATTGCTGGTCGTTGTAGGGCAGCACGACGTCTTTTTTCCAAAGCTCTTGCATCTGGTTGTCAAAAACATGCAGGGCAAAGCGTTCAGCTTCTTTCTTTTTATAAGGCAATTGGCTGTATAACAATATTTTAGAGCTGTCTTTTGAAATGAGCATATTGAAAGCGCCTTCTTTGGCCTTATTGGGCGCGGGTACTTCCGCAATTTTTTCCAGGTTTTTGCCGGGTTGCAAGCGATCGCTCAAGGTTTGGTAAAACAGGTAATTAGTTTTCTGCGCCTGGTTGTTGAAGCTGGTGAAAAAATACAGTTGTCCCCCTACTTGGAGTACATCCTCAAAGTCGCGCTGTTTGCCTTTGTATTTCAAATCCAGCTTTTCAGATCGCTTGAGCTTGTTTTCGCTGTCGTACAATTCGACATACACTTGCTCGTCGGTAATTGCACCTGCATTTTTTTGCCGCAAGGCATAAAAGCCATAAGTGCCTGTACTGATGATTTTGGTGATCCTGGTATTGGCGGGTTCACTTAATTCTTCGCCCCAAGTGATCTTGCCGGGAATATCATCGGCTTGTGCCATGGATATGCCGCTATTGATCATGTAAAACAGGGTCATCAAACCCCAAAAATGATACTTCATGATTTTGATTTACCTTCTTTCGCCCAAAGTTATCAATTAAATGCGGGATTGGTGGAGGATGCTTGATTAAGTAGGGGTTTTTAGTTTCAAGTCTCAGGTTTTTTACCCGGCTGATTCCGCGAAAAACGCGGGAGAAGACGGGCTGGTTTCAAGTTGACCTGTCCTGAAATCACACTTCTCATCTGGCGCAACTTCCCTTTTTATAAATTCTTCAAACGCCCGCCATCCACAGGCAAATTGATCCCTGTAATGTAGGCGGCGGCAGGCGAAGCCAGGAAAGCCGCTGCTGCACCGATTTCCGAGGGGTCGGCAAAGCGACCGATGGGGGCTTCTTTCTTCATGTCCTGTATGACGATCTCCTCCGGCATACCCGTTTTTTGCACCTTTAAATCTATGATTTCTTGAAGCCGCTCCGTCGCTGTAAATCCTGGCAACACATTATTGACAGTGATGCGGTGTGTGCCCAGTTCGTTGGCCATCGTTTTGGCCCAATTGCCCATAGCGGCCCGCACAGTATTGGAGACGCCCAGGTTGTCGAGCGGCGCCTTGACTGAAGTAGAGATGATGTTAACGATGCGGCCATAACCGTCTTGGATCATGCCCGGCACGACGGCTTGGGTGAGTAAATGGCTGCAAATGACGTGGTTGTTAAAGGCTTGTAGGAGTTCTTCTGTGTTTGCTTTGAGTATGGGACCCGCGGCTGGCCCACCTGTGTTGTTGATCAGGATGTGGATGTTTTTAGTAGCTATCAGACCTTTTATTTTGCGTTGCAGGTCACCAGTGTCGGTAAAATCCGCAACTAAAAAATCGTGGCGCTGTCCCTGAGATTGATCCAGTTCCCGAACGATGTCGATCATAATATGGGCTGATCGAGACACCAATGTTACATTAGCGCCTAATGCGGCCAACTCTATGGCCGTCGCTTTGCCAATTCCTTTGCTACTCCCACAAACCAGGGCATTTTTACCACTTAGATTCAAATCCATAATCAAAATTTAATTGTATTTCTTCTAAACCTTACACATTTAGCGAAGCAAAAAGTTCAATTTTATGTTTGCAAATTGTTATCACATCAATTGTCTAGGAACAATATCCGTATCCAAACGCGGATAGATTGGAAGCGCAAGGTAGGTAAAATATATTCTTACAAGCCTTACACGAATGTAGCAACTTATTTTGCAAGGCGAGGCTTGTTGCGCGCATAGGTGAAATATCACATCTGTTTTTCGACCTCACACCACCCGACTAAACAACTGCCCCTCCGGTTGTTGTTTCCAGTAGCGGGCATCTAAGGCTAGGCAGATATTTCTTACAAAAGCTTTGCCAGCAGGCGTTACCTCCAATTGGAAAGGGTGTAGCTTAACCAAACCATCTGCGATCATGGGGTGCAGGCGTTCTAGGCCATCATAGAGCGCTTCACATTGCATGTTGGGCGACTTCCACTCTGTGGTTCCCCGGCAAATGATATTGAGGATGTGGCTGCGCAGCACCTGATCTTCTTCCGTCAGTAAGTGCCCTTTGACGAAGGGGAAGCGCCCGGCATGTACCAATTCCTGGTATTTTTCGATGTGTTTCTCGTTTTGCACAAAAGCACTCCAGGCATCACTGATGGAAGAAGCGCCCAGTGCCAGGCTGAGCCGGGTGAGAAAAGGTGTGTAGCCCATGAAATTACGATGTAGGCTGCCTGTTTCCAGGGCTTTGTACAAGCTATCGCCGGGCAAAGCAAAATGATCCATGCCTATTTCCCGGTAGCCGGCGCTTTCCAGCAATTCCCTGCCCAATTCGTAGAGGGCGCGTTTTGCTGTGCCGTTGGGCAAGTCGGCTTCTGAATAAGCCCGTTGGCTGGGCTTGATCCAGGGTACATGGGCATAACTATAAAAGGCGAGTCGATCAGGGCGCAGTTGGGCTACCTTTTGCACATTATCGCGGATATGTGCCGGGGTTTGAAAAGGCAACCCAAAGATCAGGTCAAAATTAATGGAGCGGTAACCCAATTCGCGCGCCCACGCCACCACTTGTGCCACTTCTTCGTAAGACTGTTGCCGATTGATGGTTTTAAGGATATGATCGTCAAAATCCTGAACACCGATACTGATTCTGGTAAATCCCAACTGCCGCAAGACCTTTAGATGCTTGTAGGTGGCATTGGCCGGGTGCGCCTCAAAACCAAATTCAAAATGCTCCGGCAGTTCAACCGTTTCGAGTATTTCCGACAACAACCAATGCAGGTTTTCCGGCGAAAAGAAAGTAGGAGTCCCTCCGCCGAGGTGCAGCTCGCGCAAAACTGGTTTCTCCGGCAACAGCGCGGTATATAAAGCCCATTCCTGGAGTACCGCAAGCAAGTAAGGCATTTCTACCTCGTGGTTCTTGGTTATCCTTTTGTTACAACCGCAATAGGTGCACAAATTTTCGCAGTAGGGCAAATGGATATACAGACTGAGGGATTTATTTTCTTCAAAAGCTTGCAGAACACGGCTAGTCCAGGCTTCTGTGGTCGGGCAGTTTTCACCCCAATATGGCACGGTCGGATAACTGGTGTATCTCGGCGCCGGGATATTGTATTTTTCAAGCAAATCACCATTCATAAGGCCACAAATTTGCCCCGAAATTAGGCCAATTGCGCCGCGCTACACCTGATAATTCTGTCTGCGCCCCATGATTTTTATCACCTTTCACCCATTATCTGCTGGCTCTGCCTCTGAAATGACAAAGGGGATCGCTGTTCGGATACTTTTTTGATGCTTTTCAGATAGTTTGTCGAAAGTGCGGCCAAACTGCTGCTGCGCCTGTTTTTCCCACAAATCGCGATAAGCGCCATTTAGCTCATTATACACAGCCAAATAGGTGGAATAGGCTGTCCCCCGGTCGTGCACCAGCGATACGACAGCTTTTTGAGGCGAATCGGGCAGGTCGTCTCGGCGAAGTGGGTTTTCGATGAAATGCATCGTGGTTTCCCGCAGCTTTGCCAGTGGTAGTTCTTTGCCTTCAACCAACAGTTCATTAGCGGCATTCACATATACTTTCAGTACATTTCGATCGGGAATTTCCTGCAAGACCTCCTCCTCTACCCAAGGAGGGAGTTTCACAGCGATGCCCTGATCGGACAAGATTTTGGTGGTAACCAGAAAAAAAATGAGTAGCAGAAAGGCGATATCGGCCATAGAACTGGCGTTGATACTGGTGCTCTCGCGGGTTCTTTTGGAAAACATAGCGTATTTTTTAGTGCTAAAAAAGAACCGGTAGCTTCGACTATTTCTTGATCAGATGAAATAAATCCCTATTTTGGTGCATGAAACGTGTGTCCTATTTACACCGATAGCATTCTATTCGCATGAGTCATTACATCAATCGACTAAAAGCGCTTTGGTTTCCCGAACGCTACCACGGCTGGGGGAAAAAGGAGGGTTATTTTGAAGGCTGGTATTTTAAATTGGTTGATCCCAATGAGCAGTATGCCTTCGCGGTCATTCCCGGCATATCGCTGGGCATAGATGGTCGCCATCATGCCTTCATACAAGTACTGGATGGCAAGAAATGCACCGCTACTTATTACGATTTTCCGGTGGAAGCCTTTCAGCCCAATCCCGACGCTTTTGAATTGCAACTGGGTGATAACTTTTTTTCTACCCATAAGCTTCGCCTGAATCTGGCACAACTAAAAGGCGAAATAACCATGCCACTCACCACACCCTGGCCCAAATCGCTGGGAGCACCCGGCATCATGGGCTGGTTTTCCTTTATGCCTTTCATGGAGTGTTACCATGGTGTAGTAAGTGTGTATCACGATTTACAGGGGCAACTCGAAGTGGATGGCCAGCCCATCGATTTCACCTATGGCAAAGGCTATACGGAAAAAGACTGGGGCGTATCCTTCCCTTCGGCGTGGATTTGGACGCAGACCAACCATTTCGATGCAGACAAGCCCATATCTTTGATGGCGTCGGTGGCTCATATTCCCTGGCTGGGGAGTTATTTTATTGGCTATATCGTAGGCTTGCTTTGGGAGGGAAAAATATACCGATTTGCCACTTATACCGGCGCTAAAATGAAGGCCGAATTGGGCGATCAGTCTGTATTGTTATCTTTTAAGGATCGCCGTTATCGTTTGGAGATAGTGGCGCATAAAGCGGGCGGTGGCGATTTGGTCGCCCCAATTTCGGGAAACATGACCGGTAAAGTCAATGAGAGCATGCAATCCACCCTGACGGTACGTTTTTTTGAAAACGACCAATTGCGCTTCGAAGGGATTGGTCGAAATGCTGGTTTGGAAATAGCAGGCCAGGTAGAACACCTTTTGACGAAAAACTGGCGGCGTTGATCGAAAGGGTGAGATACCAAACAGCTTTTTAGCGTTTAAAGAACCAAGAAATAAATGTTTGAGGCAGCACTTAGCTGTTCAAAGATCAATGACGACGATATGCAAAATCCATTTAAAAAATTCATCCCTTTCTTTTCGGAAGGGCGGTTTTGGGAAAAAATAAAAGGGCAGGCCAAAAAAGCAGGCATTCGCACCGTGTATATGGCACTGCTCTTATTTTATGCTTACCAACGCAGGGATACGCCTTACTGGGCCAAGCGCATCATCCTGGGCGTGCTCGGTTATTTGATAGCACCGATTGATGCCTTGCCCGACCTCAGCCCCTTTATTGGCTATACCGACGATATAGGCGTGCTGGCATTTGGTGTAGCGGCATTAACGGCGTACATCAACGACGATGTACGGCAAAAAGCAAAAGCGCAATTGCATAAATGGTTTGGCGATTTTGATGAAGAAGCCCTGGAGCAGCCGGTGGCGTAGCAAGGAGGGGAATAGCGGTCAAAACAGCAGAAAGTAAAAATATTTCAAATGTCAGGCTTTCTTCTATCTTTGAGCCATCTAAAACTGAAGCGTTAAGTTCCAACGACTTCTCTTTTAATAAAAAAAGCATGCGATACGAACCAATTCCATCCGAACTTTTCCAACTCAACCGCCAGCGCTTTATGCGCAAAATGCAGCCTGACTCCATCGCCATTTTTCATTCCAACGACCTGATGCCCCGCAGTGGCGATACTTTTTTCCCCTTTCGGCAAAATTCCGGCCTTTTTTACCTATCCGGCCTCGATCAGGAAGATACGGTGGTGGTGCTTTTCCCTGACTGCATCAAGGAAGGCTTTCAAGAATTGGCTTTTATCCGGCGCAGCGACGAGTTGACCATTACCTGGGAAGGTAAAAAATATAGCCGAGAAGAAGCTAGGGAAATATCCGGGATAGAGAAAATATTCTGGCTTGACGAGATGGAGCGCATCTTATCCGAGTTGATCCTTCTGTCCAAACGCATTTACCTCAACATCAACGAACACGACCGCTTTAGTTCGGAGGTGGTAAGTCGGGACTTGCGTTTTGCCCACCAATTGAAAGCCAAGTACCCGCTCCACAAATACCATCGCGCGCAGCCCATCTTGAAGAAACTGACCGTCATAAAGTCACCGCTTGAAGTCGCGCTACTACAACATACGATCAACCTAACCGGTAAAGCTTTTCTCAAAGTACTGGAAGTAGCGAGGCCGGGCATGATGGAATATGAATTGGAAGCCGAAGTCATACGTGTGTTCATTCAAAATGGTGCCAATGGCCATGCCTATGAGCCAATCATAGCTTCAGGAGCCAATACCTGCATCCTACACTACGTGAAAAACAACAAACCATGCCTTCCAGGCGATTTGGTACTCATGGATTTTGGCGCTGAATACGCCAATTATGCTTCTGACCTGACCCGAACCATCCCCATCAGCGGGCAGTTCAATACCCGACAGCGAGCGGTGTATGATGCTGTGTTGCGCATTATGCGCAATGCTATTCCCCTTCTCGTTCCAGGTACTACCCTCGACGAATACCACCGCGAAGTAGGCAAAATGGTCGAAAGCGAACTGATCCAGTTGGGATTGCTCAGCAAAACCGATGTAAAAAATCAGGACAAACAAACGCCAGCTTATAAAAAATACTTCATGCATGGTACCTCCCACCACTTGGGGCTGGATGTGCACGATTTGTCCAATCGCTATGACCCTATACTGGCGGGCATGGTATTCACCTGCGAGCCGGGCATTTACATCCGCGAAGAGGGCTTAGGTATCCGTTTGGAAAACAACATTCTTGTTACGGACAATGGCCCTGTTGATTTGATGGCCGATATTCCCATTGAAGCAGAAGCTATCGAAGAATTGATGAACGCCGAAGTGTGGAACTGATCCGCTTGGACAAAGCTTTGCGTATCTCGTGAGCAATCAGGAAAAACACACTGCTTAGGGGATGTAGGTTAGAATGGACAGGCTTGCCTTGACCCAATCGGATGATCTGCCGGGCATAATAGCCTGCTTCTGCGGCATCTTCCAGAAAAGGCAACCCCGTTCGCAAAATGCTGTTGGGTAATACAGGCAACTTGCCAGCCATAAATGCTGGAATGTCGGTATGTGCAACTATAAAAGGTCGGGCCATTCCGATAAAATCCAATTCTCCACGGCGCAACACCTCGTCAGCAAAAACATAAGTGCGGAAACCTCCTGTAACCATCAAAGGCAAGGTACTAACAGCGCGTACTTTTTGGGCAAAATCTATGAAATAAGCCTCCCGCCGACGGGTACTTTCTCGCATATTGTCTTCATTGAGCAGGAAAAAAGCCACTTTTTCGTACGTGCCGCCAGAGATTTCCAGCAAATCTATTTTTTCATTGGAAAGCATGTGAACAACTTCAAGGGCTTCCGCTTCTGAAAAGCCCCCTTTTTGAAAGTCGGCAGAATTAATCTTCACCGAAATGGGAAAATCAGCGCCCAAAGCCTGACGGACTTCCCTGACAATTCGCAAAAGCAACCGACTCCGGTTTTCAAGTGATCCGCCCCACTCATCGCTGCGCTGATTGGTAGCTGGAGACAAAAACTGGCTCAGCAAATAGCCATGAGCAGCATGGATTTGAACGCCAGTAAATCCGCCTTCGCGGCAAATAACAGCTGTTTGTACGAAAGACCGGATGATCTGCTCAATATCCTTGGTGCTCATGGCGCGCGGCATTCCGAACAGGCCAATTTTTTTTAGCTGTACTGCGGAAGGCGCTTTGGGATGCCAGTTGACAAAGCGGTTGGTTTGTCTGCCCGCGTGAGAGATTTGCGCCCAGAAATGCTGCCCATTTTTACGAGCTGCTGCCGTCCACGTCTTTAAGTAGGGAATCGCTGCCGCTGTATCAGCTACCACATTCCCCGCCGATTCCAAGTGTCGGCGATCCACAAGGATATTGCCACTGATCATCAGCCCGGCACCTGCATCTGCCCACTGATCGTACAAACGAACGATGGACGATGGAGGAAAAAAATCAGCTTTACTTAGGCGCTCTGTCGTGGCGGCCTTTACCAAACGGTTGGCCAATACGGCACCACAGGGTAATCGAAAAGGGGTTTGGAGTAGGTGGGTGTCCATTTTCATAAACAAGCCTTGGCTTGAAGTGGGTTCAAGCCAAATATAAGACCCATTTTCAGAAAGTTCTTTATATTGGCAGAAAAAAGAACACATGCGACCCTATTTACTACTCCTCTTGTGTCTAGCTCTTAGCTTCGGAATCTTAGCACAACCCATTGACCCGGATCATTTCAAATCGGTCAAAATCAGAAATGTAGGCCCTGCCGGCATGAGTGGCCGGGTGACCGCCATTGATGTGGTAAACAGCAGCCCGGATGTCATTTATATTGGCACCGCCTCCGGCGGCGTTTGGAAATCCACCAGTGGTGGTATTGACTGGACACCCGTTTTCGATGAACAAGCCCTGCAATCTATAGGTGCTTTGTGTATCAATCAGCGCAATCCCGATGAAATATGGGCCGGCACAGGTGAAGGCAACCCCCGCAACTCGATGAATAGTGGAGAAGGGATTTATAAATCGCTGGATGGCGGTAAGACCTGGAAACTGATGGGGCTAAAAGCAACCCAAACCATCCACCGCATTATTATCCATCGCGACAACCCCGATATTGTTTATGTGGGGACCTTGGGTTCTGCTTGGGGGCCTAACCCCGATCGCGGCGTTTTCCGCACCAAAGACGGCGGCAAAAGCTGGGAAAAAATTCTTTTTGTCAATGATTCTATTGGATGCGCCGACTTGGTCGTTGATCCCAGTAATCCCAACAAACTCATCGCTGCCATGTGGGAATTTGGCCGCAAGCCCTGGACCTTCCAGTCTGGCGGTAAAGGCTCTGGCCTCTACATCAGCTACGATGGCGGGGAAACGTGGCAACAAAAAACAGCAAAAGACGGCTTGCCTGATGGTGATCTAGGTCGCATGGGTTTAGCAATAGCACCCTCTTCGCCCAATATCGTTTATGCCCTGATCGAAGCCAAAAAAGACGGCTTTTACAAATCCACCGATGGCGGAGTAAGTTGGAAACTGGTGAGCGACAAAAACATCGGTAACCGCCCCTTTTACTACGCAGACATTTTTGTTGATCCGCTCAATGAAAACCGAATTTTCAATCTATGGTCTATGCTCTCTAAAAGCGAGGACGGCGGCAATACCTTTGAGCTTTTCGGAAGAAACACCCACCCCGACCACCACGCTTTTTGGGTTCATCCACAGAATCCCAAATACATGATCGAAGGCAATGACGGGGGCTTGAATATTTCCAGAGATGGCGGCAAAAGCTGGCAATTTGTGGACAAACTGCCACTAGCGCAATTTTACCACATCAGCTACGACATGGACATCCCTTACCATATTGCAGGAGGTATGCAGGACAATGGCTCCTGGGTCGGCCCTTCTTCCTTGTGGAAATATGGGGGTATTCGCAACGCCGATTGGCAGGAAGTCTATTTTGGCGATGGTTTTGATGTGCTGTTTCACCCTGAAAGCAGCCGATATGTGTACGCCATGTCGCAGGGCGGCAATGTGAGTTTCATCGACCGAGAAACGGGCTTTTCCAATTTCATCAAACCCATACATCCAGATGGAATTGAGCTGCGCTACAATTGGAATGCCGCTATTGCGCAAAATCCCTTCCACAGCGACGGCCTTTATTTTGGCAGCCAGTTTTTACACAAAAGTATGGACAAAGGTTTTAGTTGGGAAATCATTTCCCCCGACCTGACTTCTAACGATCCTGAAAAGCAAAAACAATCAGAGAGCGGAGGCCTCACCATCGATGATACCCGCGCAGAAAACCACACCACGATACTGGCGATAGCACCCAGTCCGGCCAACGAGCAAGTCATATGGGTAGGTACCGACGATGGCAACTTGCAACTGACCCGAGATGGAGGCAAAACCTGGACAAATGTAGCGAGCCAATTACCCGGTGTTAAACCTGGCAGTTGGATTCCTTATATTGAAGTGTCGCAACGCCGTGCGGCTGAAGCCTTTGTTGTGGTGAATGATTATCGGCGCAACGACTGGCGGCCTATGGTTTTTCAAACTACTGATTATGGCGCTACGTTTAAGCGCATTGTGGATGAAAAACAGGTGGACGGCTACGCCCTTTCCATTGTACAAGACCCCGATGCTCCTAATTTGCTCTGGTTGGGTACTGACCATGGCCTGTGGCTAAGTTTGGATGGTGGCGCTAAATGGGATAAGTGGACACAAGGCTTTCCCTCTGCTCCAGTGGCCGATCTGAAAATTCATCCCAGGGAAAAAGACCTTATCATCGGTACATTTGGGCGTGCGGCCTGGATATTAGACGATACCCGTCCTTTTCAGGAAATGGCCAGCACCAAAGGGACTGTATTGGAACAAACACTGCGGGTGTTTCCAGCGCCGGATGCCTATTTGGCTAATTTTCAATCCTACGATGGGTATCATTTCCCGGCAGATGCGGCGTTTAGCGGTGACAATCGTTCTCCGAACGCCATGATTAGCGTTTGGCTGAAGCCGGAAAAGGAAAAGGATAAAAAAGAGCAAGCGCAAGTAGAGAACAAAGACAAAAAGAAAGGTGGCAAAAAAACTCCAGTCGATGAAACAGAGGACAAACCAGCCAGCGACTCCTTGCAAAAACCCCTGCGAAGTGCCGATAATTTCAAAATTGTCATCAAAAATGACCAAGGCGATACCATACGCAATTTCAGTCAGGAAGCCAAACCAGGCCTGAATCGCCTAAATTGGAATCTGCGCCGCAACGGAATTTCCTTTCCCAGTCGCAATGAGCGGAAAAAGGACGACGATCCGCCGACGGGGCGGAAGGTATTGCCGGGTGTCTATAACTTTATCGTACAGTGCGGCGATTATAAAGATTCTACGCTGATTCAAGTCATGTCTGATCCGAGATTGAAAACATCCATGCAGGATATGCTGGCTGAAGAAGCCGCCTTTGAAGCCTATTATGCTTTGGTTGAAAAGGCAAGCGCTGGTTTTGAGGCCTTGCGGGAAGCCAAAAAGACCATCAACCGAGTGAACGAAACACTGGCTAATGCACCCGATAGCCTTCAAAAAGATATGCGCAAACTGGGTAAAAGTCTGCAAGACAGCATCGCTCAATTGGAAGAGCTGTATATGTTACCTGCCGATTTTAAGGGGATTCGCCGCTCAACGGACAAGCTCAATAGTGCTTTTTACACCATAGACAATTATCTGGTGGCTGAAAAAGGAATAATTAGCCCTTCAGGGAACACCTTGTTGGAGCAAACGCGAACGCAAACCCAGGCCGTCCTGGACAAAGTCAATGCTTTTTTTGCCAATGACTTTGCTCCTTATCAACAAAAGGTGGAAAGCATACCCATATCGTTGTTCAAACCTTTTGAGGCGATACGGGTAGATTAGGTGGTGTAATGGATCAACTGATAAGTACTATTACACCCAAGTCCTTGCCTTTTTCTTAGCATGCGTTCTAAAGCAAGCATTCGGATGCTGTATGCAACCCGAAAAAGCCCTAAATTTACCCCATGAAATACCCCATCGGCATACAAGACTTCCGGGAAATCCGCACAGACGGATATGTGTATGTGGACAAGACGCAGCACATACACCGCGTGTTGGATAGTGGGAAGTATTTCTTCCTCTCGCGCCCGCGTCGGTTTGGCAAATCTTTGTTATTAGCCACCATGAACGAGTTGTATTGCGGGAGCAAGGAGCTATTCGAGGGTCTTTGGGTTTATGACAAATGGGATTGGGAAGCGAATAAGCGGCCAGTGGTTTGGTTGAAGTTCGCCAGCCAGGGCATGAAAAGTATGGGTTTAGTGCCGGGTATTCACCACATGCTGGATGCGGAAGCGGCACGGCTTGGTGTTATATTAGAAGCAGTCGATTACAGCCAGAAATTTAAGCAACTACTCCAGTTGGTGAGTCTGAAATATGACCGAAAAGTTGTTTTACTTGTGGACGAACACGACAAGCCCATCATCGATTTTCTGGACGATGTGCCGCAAGCCGAAACCAACCGCGATGTACTCAAAAGCTTCTACTCCATCCTCAAAGACAGCGATGCGCTGCTGGAAAAAATCTTCATCACGGGTGTGTCCGCGTTCAGCAGAGTGAGCATCTTTTCAGATTTGAACCATTTGACTAACTTGACAATCAAGCAGGTAGCACATACCTTACTAGGCATAACCCAAGCGGAGTTGCAACGGTATTTTACATCGACTTTGCAAAGCATAGCCAATAAGAGAAAGCTGACGCTGGAAGAAATTAGCGATCAAACAGCACGCTGGTACAACGGCTACAGTTGGGGGGGCGAGGAGCGGGTCTATAACCCCTTTTCTCTATTGAGTTTTCTAAACAGCGGGGAGTTCCATAATTTTTGGTTCGAAACGGGGACGCCCACTTTTTTGGTCAAGGAGATGAAGAAACAGCACTACTACAATGTGCAACGCACCCGCACGACCGAAAACAGGCTCACCGCTTTCGATGTAGCGCAATTGAACCCCATAACGGTGCTGTTCCAGACAGGCTATCTCACCATCGTCGAGTACGTGCCAGAAGACCGCCTCTACACCTTGGACTACCCCAATATGGAAGTGCGCCAGTCGCTGGAGCAAAACCTGCTGTCGGACTACCTCAATTTTCCATTAGAAGATCCGCAGGTTCGCGTCGTCAACCTGCGCGATGCCCTGCGACATCAAGACCTCAATGAGGTGTTCGAGATACTCAATGCCACATTAGCAGGTATCCCCTACGACTTGTGGCACAAGGAGGATGAGCATTTCTTTCATGCGCTTATCCACTTGACTTTTAGCCTGCTAGGTACCTATATCCGTTCAGAAGTACACACTGCTCGCGGTCGCTGCGATGCCCTCGTGGAGACAGCTGACCACATTTATGCCTTTGAGTTCAAATTGGATAAATCCGCTGCCGAAGCGCTCCAACAGATTCACGACAAGGGCTATCTGGCGCCTTATGCCGATTCCCATAAGAAAATCATCGCTGTGGGGGCCAACTTTTCTTCCGAAACGAAACAGATTGAGGGGTGGCTGGTGGAGCAGCAAGCTTAAATACCCGAAATAGCTTGCATTATTTAATCCATTATTAACCTCACTCTTCCTCTTCACCCTTTTTATCCAGCCATTCCTTCACCTTTTTAGCTACCGCCATTCCTGCTTGTTCGGCAATAGCCGTTAGCGTTGCCTGTTGGATGCGTTTGACCGAACCGAAATGGGACAGTAATTTTTGGGCGGACTTTTCGCCCACACCGGGAATGGCAGTGAGTTCTGTGGTGGTAAAGTGGCGGGAGCGCTGCTGTCGGTGGAATGTAATGGCAAAGCGGTGGGCTTCGTTGCGGGCTTGTTGGATCAACTTGAGGGATTCCGATTTTTTGTTGATGTACAGTGGCAGGGAGTCGCCCGGAAAAAATATCTCCTCCAAGCGCTTGGCGATGCCGATGACCGTAACCTGATCGGTGATGCCTAATTTATCCAAACTGGCTACAGCGGCGCTCAATTGGCCTTTGCCGCCATCTATGATAATGAGTTGTGGCAAGGCTTGGTTTTCGCTGAGCAAACGTCGGTAGCGCCGAAAGACCACTTCCTCCATTGTGGCAAAATCATTGGGGCCTTCCACTGTTTTTACATTAAAATGGCGGTAGTCTTTCTTGCTGGGTTTGGCATTTTTGAATACCACGCAGGAGGAAACCGGGTAGCTGCCCTGCATATTGGAGTTATCGAAACACTCGATGTGGTAGGGTAGTGTTTTCATGTGGAGGTCTTCCTGAAGCGTTTTTAATATGCGCTCAGATGAAGTTTGCTTTTGCTTTTGGCTGGCCTTTTGTTTTTGTTTTTGCAGGAGATGGTAGCGCACATTTTTCTCTGACAAATCCAGCAGTTTGCGCTTGTCGCCAATTTTAGGAACTGTACAGACTAATTCTTCGCCCAATTGGAGGTCGTCAAACGGCAAGATGATTTCTCGGGCAATGCTATTGAATCTTTCCCGAATGATGGGGATCACGTACTCCAGCAATTCTTTTTCGTCCTCGTCCAGGTTTTTGACCAATTCCTGCGTATGTGTGTGGATAATGGCGCCATCAATAACTTTGAGATAATTCACATAAGCTTCCTTTTCGTCAGAAGCAATGGAAAAAACATCCACATCGCGGATGGTTTGGCTTACAACGGTTGATTTTGATTGATAGTCCTCGAAAGCAGCCAGCTTTTCTTTGATTTGTTGCGCTTTTTCAAAATCCATGGACTCAGCGTGTCGTTCCATTTCGGCTTTAAAATGAGCCTTGACGGCACTGAAATTTCCTTTCAGGATGTTTTTGATTTGCGTGATGCGATCCAGGTAGTTGTCCTCCGCTTCCAAACCAACGCAGGGCCCCAGGCAGTTTTTGACGTGGTACTCCAGGCAAACTTTGAATTTGCCCGATTCGATGTTGGCTTGATTCAAAGGAAGGGTACAAGTGCGCAAGGGAAACAATTGCTTGATCAGGTCGAGGATGATCTTGATGCGGGCTTTGGAGGTATAAGGTCCAAAGTAAGTAGAGCCATCCTTGATCACTCGTCGGGTGATGAATACGCGAGGAAAGCGCTCGTTTTTGATACAAATATAAGAGTAGCTTTTATCGTCGCGGAGCATGACGTTGTAGCGCGGGCGGTGTTCTTTGATCAGCGCATTTTCCAGCAATAAGGCATCGGCTTCTGTTTCTACAATGGTAAACTCCAGGCGATGGGCGTTTTTGACCATCACCCGGGTTTTGTGGGCTCGGTCGCGGCGTTCTCCAAAATAAGAGCTTACCCGGCTTTTGAGATTTTTGGCTTTCCCGACATATAGAATGCCGTTGCCTTCGTCCAAAAAGCGATAGACCCCCGGTTGGTGGGGAATGGAATCGGCTATGGTTTTAAAATCTTCAGTAGTCATGCTTTACAAATCAACGGGTCCGTTTTAATTGCCGAACTTTCAAAAATAGTCAAGTATCTTTGAAGCTGTTGAAAAAAAAGAGAAAACGATACAGAATGAGGCGCATTAACAACAATTTATGGTTTTTTTTGGTTGTGGTCACCACTTTTTCTAATTGTTCGCGAAAGATTTATATCGATAGGAGTCAGTTTTTTAAAGATGGGGAAGCAGCCCCCGGAGTTGATTTATCTTATTACAAATCGGTTCAATTGCGTCCCCATCAGGATTCTACTTTAGCTGTGGCTATGGCCATTTCGGGTGGCGGCAGTCGAGCTGCTAACTTTGGCCTAGGCATCATGCTTGGCTTGGAAGAGCTACTCATAACGGAAACCCAGGACGCGTTGGATCAGGTGGACTATTTTTCTACCGTATCCGGCGGTGGTTTTGGAGCGGGAGCATACATTTGCGCCCTGTATGATCATCATTTTTTCCAACGTCAAACACCTTTTTCCCTGTCGCAATATGCCGACGACCAAATATGCGGCGATCTGTGCTATTCTTATGCAGGTGCACTAATCCGGGGCAATCTCAATGTCAAACTTTGGTTTTCCCTAGTGGACGACGGCGATGCTTTGGAAAAAGCGATTGATGATCAGGTATTGGGCTACAAAAGGCGGCGGGAAGCGGGTAATAAAAAATTGCCTGGTATTCTTTTGGGCGATCTGTTCGTTCCCAAAGGAAGCGATCAACCAGTATTGTATCCCATGCACATTACCAATAGTACGGCCCTAAATACCATGACCATCTTCCCATTTACACCGGATATATTGAACCAATACCAAATCTATGGCTACACGCATCGTTTAAAAACCATCAAAGATGATAACCTGGATGTTTTTTCCATGCCCTTGTCAGTCGGCATCAAATCCAGCGGCAGCTTTCCTGTGCTGATTTCCAATACGACCCTCCGGAGTTGTTATAGCCCGGAACGGCCTTATCTCCATCTGATTGATGGTGCTATGACCGATAACACAGGCTATTACACGGCACTGGATATTTTGCGCCAAGACGAGAGTTCGCGCAAAATCTTGATCATCGTAGATGCGGATGCTTCTGGCAATTTATACACCTTTTCGAAAAAAGAAGCGGCCCGCTCGTCATTAGGTGTGCTGTTTCGCTTGCCCGCCAGTGGCCTTTATGCCCGGCGTTCCACTTTGCAAAGCGATATTGAAACCCGCTGCCAGCAATACGATGTAACCCCGATCTACTTTAGCTTTAGCAACCTGATCAAAAATAATCCAGCCGAAGTACCCCATAAGATAGACATTAAAAAGGAAATGGATCGACTCCTCGAGTTGATGCAACTAGAAAATTTTGAACTCAGCCCTTACGATCAACAAATTTTATACGAGGTACTCATTCATATCGGCACTAAATACACGATGAAAGAAGAAGAACAATTGCTGTTGATGCTCACTGGTAGAATGTTGGTTCGACTGGAAGAAGAAAAAATTTATAGTTACATGAGCAATAATTGATTTGCAAATAATTCGTGTAACAATTATTTTTGCCACTATGACAGATTTGAAGACGGATGCTCCCGGTTTTTTACTGGAAAACACCGCAAAAAGAATGAAACAATATTTCCAGCAACAATTGCAAGAAGCAGAAGCTGGTATTACGGTCGATCAATGGGTTGTGTTGCAGGTACTAAGTGCTCATCGAGGGATAAGCCAATTTGAAATTGCCCAAGCAACTCAGAAGGATCCTCCTACCATTACACGTATCATTGACCTGCTTTGTCGAAAGCAACTCACCAAACGGGTAACAGCGCCAGATGACCGCCGAAAATTCATCGTGCAACTGACGGCTTTGGGGGAGCAAAAAATAGCCGACACTTGGCCAGTGATTGAGAAAAGCCGACAACACGCTTGGCGGGGAATAAGCGAAAAGGACATTGACCAGTTGAAACAACTGTTAATGGGCATTCATAACAACCTAAGCACAACGGACAATCCTTAGCCAATATTTTTGAGGCGCTCGTACTGGCGGTGTGTCCAAATAGGCCGATAGTGGTAGCTGTTGTTGCTTTCCGCTTTAAGCACATCTACCAGGAGGGCATAAAGCTGTGCCTTGATTTTTCCCAACTCTTTTCGGAAAGTGTCGATTTTTCGATACAGCGTCCGATGTTCGCTGGCATTTTTGGGACGGCCATTTCCACCTTCGATAAAAAGTTGGGCTAACTGACGGGAAAAAGCATATATCCAACCTTCAATGGATCGGATTTCCGGCCGGAGTCGGCAAGAAAGGTC
Organism: uncultured Saprospirales bacterium; assembly: GCA_937864265.1. Lineage (GTDB taxonomy): Bacteria > Bacteroidota > Bacteroidia > Chitinophagales > Saprospiraceae > CALMIR01. The sequence continues at coordinate 144,620 of CALMIR010000143.1, forward strand.
GTTGAACAAATGCCGAAGTTCACTGCCTTGCTTTTCGGATAAGGGTTGTATTAAAAAATGCTTCGATAGTTTGCTCAAATATTGCAACTCATACTTCCAATAGCCAACCAATCCCAGCCACTCTTTGCAATCCTGGTGTAGTTGATCTAATGTTAGGGGCCAAAGGGGGTTTTTACCCTTTCTGTGGGTCATTGCGTTCATAGTTAAAGGCGTCTTGGGTTAAGGTCAAATAGGCGGTTTTTTGAGGTGGGTTAGAAATCAAATCTAAATTAATTTATATTTCGCAAAATGAAAAATATTTCGCGTATTTTTAGGAAAAATGTTGACTACCATATTGATCCTGAGTTTTAACAGCCCCCTGTCGAATGGGAACAAAAACAGACCTACCTCCAGCTATGATTGTAAATTATATCACTTCACCCTTTATTATTATGACCAG